>NZ_JAINWD010000049.1:0-40619 GCF_021021315.1 Halomonas sp. IOP_14
GATGGCAGTGACTTTTTCAGAGCTTCCTTAACAGGCCGGCTACAACCACCGCTAACTGCTTCTTCTGCATTAGAAATAATCCCTTGATACGCTAATTTTGTTAGCTGCTTTAGCTATTCAGCTATTCTCAGCTATATGCAGCGAAACAATGTTATACAATATCAAGTTGGCTTTAAAGGAAAACAGTTCTTATTTGTATTAATAAATATTATTGACAAAAATGCAAAAAAAAACCGGCCTCTAAAGAGGCCGGTTATATTTGGTTCTGCTAGGCAGTTAACCCTTCATGCGTGGTAATTAAACCAGGCTTAGAAGTGGTAACGAGCGCCTGTCAGCCAATACATGTCGTCGCCATCAGCGCGCTCAACATCGATGCCACTGCCACCGCCGACGGTAACGTCGATAGACGGCTGGTCAGCTTGCTGCAGCTCTAGGAACACATCAAAGTTGCTGGAAACTTTATAGTAAGAACCCAGGGCCCAAGAAGTGCGGCTGTCGCCGTTGTCAGGATCTACGTCGTAGACGTCAGCAGCAAATGCCCAAGGACCAGTGGTGAAAGTACCACCTAGGCCAACTGTGTCGTAACCACCACCACGAAGGTTGTTATCGTCGCGAGTTTCGTAACCCAAGCGAGCAGAGAACTGGTCAGTAATATCGTAAGAACCGATCAGACCGTACAACATTTCAGCGTTACCGCCGCCACGTGCAACGTCTTCAACAAAACCCAGACCTACAGTTACAGGGCCTTGTGCGTAACGAACACCACCTTGCGGTGCGATTACGTCACCTTCAGAAGTTTCTTCCGCTTCAGTCAGGCCGCGCTCGCTATAGTGTTTCAGCTGCAAGAAGGCAGTGAAGCCGCTCAGGTCAGGCGTGTAGTAACCGATAGAGTCGCCACGCGACTGCTTCGGGTGACCAGCAAACTCTAAACCGCGATCAATTTCCCAATCGAACGGCTTGGAAACGAACTGGTTGTAGAAGCTGTCGAAATTACCTGCTTGGAAAGTACCGAACTGGTCGCTTTGCAAGCCGATGTAGCTCTGACGAACTTCTTTGAAACCGCTGTTGCCATTACCGCTAGGGCCGGTACGCTCGTCACCGTCGAAACGCCACTCAACACGACCGAAAGCAGTCAGGTCACGTGAAACTTCGTGGCTCATGCGCAGACCAAGACGTGAGTAAACATCTACGAACTCAGCGTCGTTGTTGATTTTTTCGCCGCCACCGTTGTACTCAGGGCCGCCACCAGCAACACCCATGGCGATACGGCCATAGACGTCAAGCCTGGTGCCATCCTGGTCATAAACGGTTGCAGCTTGGGCTGCAGCAGAGGCACCCAGGGCGCCAACGATAGCAGTCGCTAAAAGTGTCTTTTTCATGATGTAAGTTCCTTAACTCGTATACTGTTTCGATCGTTGCTGCTCAACTCTTAATAAGTTGGCAGTTGGCTTTTGCGGGCCATGCTCTTTTGCCATCCATCGGTTTTTCCCGATGGTATGCGGCATGTCCTCAACTAAGCCTTGTTATAGTCCAATGCTCGCAGAACAAACTCTATACCGGGACTCCAGGGAACGCAATAGAAAAAAACAGTGTTTTCTTACTATTTGTGCTTTTTTATGGAACCCCTGCTGCTGGGCCCGGTCTCAGCGGCCTTTGAATTTCTGCTGTAAATCTAACAATTTGTCTTCCAAGCTAAGCGACTTACGCGGCTCGCCTTTTCCTGCCTTCGGTTCTGCATCCTGCGCTAAATCAGGCTGTTTCGGTTTTTCTTGACGGGTGTTTTTAGCGGCAGGCGATGGTTTAGGTTGCGCTTTTTTGGGCTGCCCTCCTTCTTTCTTCTCACCGCGTTTTTCTGCTGCGTGTCGCGCCGCTTCTTTATCGACCTTACCTGCGGGTTGGCCATCCAAATCTACCCGTTCGGCACCCTCGCGCACTGCTTTTATATAGCGCGGGAGGTTCACGTAGTTGGCTAAGGCTCGACGAATTAGCTTATTAGGCCACTCTTCGCGCTCTGCAAGCTGTTGATGAATACCAACTTTTAAGGGCTTTGTGTGGCCTTTAAAAAACGCCTTGGGGTAGCGCTCGTACCATTGATTCAGCAGGGCATGCGGCGAAGGCGCTTTGGCCGTTTCAGCGGTAGCCGATAATTCACCTTTTTCTTCTAGCACTGTTTCTACTGGCTTGGCTTCTTCTGGCTCGGCCTGATCTGGCGTTTCAGGCGCTTTTGGGTCGAGAACTTTTGCATCGACAGCTTCTTCGCTATGTATTTCAGTGTCTATTGTAGTCGTGGCTTCGGAGCTTGGCTCGCTTTGCGATTGGGCGTTTTTCAATGCCAATTGCTGCTTTAGCCGCTGGTTTTCTTCACGCAGGGCATGTAGCTCAGCTTGTGTGCGTTCAAGACGCGCTTCTAAATCATCTAATATATTCATTAAGCTGGCGGCCATAGCCTTCTCCTTTGCCCTTTTTAGTCGGCGATGCGCTCGTAAACGACGAAATCATAACTTGGCTGCCCTTCTGCTGGCTGCCCCGCTACGCGCTGTACTTCTTGCCACTCGCTGGGGTCGAAGTCAGGAAACGTTGCGTCGCCTTCTACCTCTATGTCCACTTCCGTTATGTAAAGCCGCTGTGCAAAGGGAAGCGCCTGGCGGTAAATTTCTCCGCCTCCCATTACCATGATCTCTTCTGCCGCCTCTATGGTGGCGTGCTGGTCGGCTAGCTCTAGCGCTGCGGGCAGGTCATGGCACACGCGTACGCCTTCGTGGGAAAACTCGGCGTTGCGGGTGACAACGACATTAAGCCGATTAGGCAGCGGCTTGCCAATGGAAGCGTAGGTTTTACGCCCCATGACCAGCGGTTTTGCCTGGGTAATGCGTTTGAAGAACTTTAAATCTTCGGGCAGGTACCAGGGCAACTTGCCGTCTACGCCGATCACACGATTTTTAGCCATGGCAACGATCATTGCCACCGGCACCAGAGAGTCGAAAGCGCCGTTTTGGTTACTCGTATCGTTTTGCTGGCTCATACCGCTACCTCGGCCTTGATGTGCGGGTGCGCCTCGTAAGCGTCAATGTGAATATCTTCAAAACGGAATGCGAACAAGTCGTCTACCTCTGGATTGAGCACTAGCTTAGGCGCCGCTTTAGGCGTACGCGATAGCTGCTCTTTGGCCTGTTCAAGGTGGTTACTGTACAGGTGCGCATCGCCTAGGGTGTGGATAAATTCACCCGGCTGCAGGCCGGTCACCTGGGCGACCATGGTCAGTAGTAAGGCGTAGCTGGCGATATTAAACGGCACGCCGAGGAAAATGTCGGCGCTGCGCTGATAGAGCTGGCACGACAGCTTGCCATTGGCCACATAGAACTGGAACAGGCAGTGGCACGGTGGTAGCTGCATTTCATCGACCTGGGCTGGGTTCCATGCAGAAACAATCAGGCGGCGGGATTGGGGGGTGGTGCGAATTTGACCGAGCACCTTGGCAATTTGGTCAACGCTGCCACCTTTTGGGTCGGGCCAGCTGCGCCACTGGTAGCCATAAACGGGGCCTAAATCGCCGTTTTCATCCGCCCACTCGTCCCAAATCCGCACGCCGTTCTCTTTTAGGTAGGCGATGTTGGTGTCGCCTTTCAGGAACCACAGGAGTTCGTGAATAATCGAGCGCAGGTGGAGTTTTTTGGTGGTCAGTAGCGGAAAACCACGCGATAAATCAAAGCGCATTTGATGGCCAAACACGGAGCGCGTGCCGACGCCTGTACGGTCGTGGCGGTCAACGCCATGCTCCAAAACGGTTTGCATCAAGTCTAAATAGGGTTGCTCAAGCGCGGGCGTTGGTGCAGTCACAGAATTTCCAAATTAACAGGCGATGTAGCGGTTTATTCTAGGCGCCCATAGCTGCCCGGTCTAGCAGTGCCGGCCTGTTAACGTTATTCGCCCAACCCCGGCACCGCTTCGCGCTGCTCCCGCGGGTGCGCTTCGCTTACCACGCGCTACTAAATCTCGCATGCACATGAATGCGGGGGATCCAATGCACTGTGCACATTATGATATGGCTGCGGTACGTAATCACACCACCGAAAGCGAGCGAGTGCACATCCCCGTACGAGTTCGGCGAGCGTTTGAGGCACCCGTTGGTGTACTCCCCCAATTATCAGATAGTTGAGTTCCTTCATCTTCCAAGAACACTAGCTATTAGGTAAATCCAACAACCCCGGCAAATCAGCTAAGGCCATTTTACTTTCAGCATAATTGTGAAGCTGGTTATAGGTATCCATAAGCATAAGACTCGAATCTCGCGCAATATTGATCGCCTCTGCAAACTCGCATGCATTTTCCATGTACTCATGAACCAACTGGTTACAAAGTTTTCTGGCAATCAGCCACCCTTCAACACTTTCTACTACACCTAAGCGCTCAGCCCGGTTTAGTGTTTCAATTTGGCTTCCAGGCTTTTCCGCAAGCGCCTGTAACCAGCGAGGTAATAACTTATCGGCTAACGTATCTTGCATTCGGCCAAACCTGGAAACGAAAGCTTCTAAAAGAACCGCCTCTTCTGGCTGTTCGTCTAGCACCTCTACCCATGTTTGGGTAATCAGCTTCCCTTCAGCAAATAGCGTAAGCCAACTGTATGCTAAGTGATTCCCTTCACGCTTTACTATGCTAAGCGTCGCCACGAAGCGCTCAACCGGAAGAAGACCACTCATATTAGCTCTCCATTAGTAAGCGCTTGCTCATACACAGGTGACAAGGGTGTTTCTGGATCATAAATCAATATGTCGATTGGCTGGTCGCCCAGGCGCATCTGTAACCGAGCCGTCATGGTCAACATCTTGATCATTTTGCCCGTCATTGGCTTGTCACTCTTGACTAAAATGTCGATGTCCCCGCCCTTGACATGGTCGTTTAAGCGGGAACCAAAGAGCGCAAGCTGAACATTATTACCGAAAACTTCCTGGCCTACCTGCTTTACGATAGCTTTCTGCTCTTCACTGAGTCTCATACCACACCTCTGTATTAACTCAATTTGGCTTTGTCATGAACAACTATTTCCCAATAGGTTCTAATGACAACCTGACGTAATACCGCTATTTCCAACTGAATCAGGCAAGGCTCTATGACCCCATCAAACCTTAACATCCACTGGTTGGGAGCGTGACCAGGCGATGATGACGAGGCCCAGCGCGATCATGGGAAGCGAGAGCAGCATGCCCATGGTGACCCAGCCGAAGGCGATAAAACCAATGTGGGCGTCGGGCATGCGGACAAATTCGACCATAAAGCGGAACACGCCGTAGCAGACTAAAAACAGCCCGGATAAAAAGCCTCGTGCGGTCGGCTTGGCGGAGACCCACCACAGAATGGCGAACAGCACGACGCCTTCTAACAGCGCCTCGTAGAGTGCTGATGGATGACGCGGCTCAGGCCCCATGCCGGGAAATGGCATGCCCCAAGGAAGCGAGGTCATGCGGCCCGGTAGCTCGTGATTAATAAAGTTACCAATACGCCCGGCACCCAAGCCAATCGGCACCAGAGGAGCGATAAAGTCGGTGAGCGTTAAAAAAGCCAACTGCTTACGCCGAGCGAATATCCAGGCGGCGAGGAGCACCCCGAGTAGGCCGCCGTGAAAGCTCATGCCGCCATCCCATACGCGGAAGATCCACAGCGGGTCGGCTGTCCACTGTCCTAGCCCGTAGAACAGCGCGTACCCTAAGCGCCCTCCAGCCACGACACCGATGGCACAGTAGAAGAGCAAATCACCGATATCGTCATTATTGAGACCAATACGCGATGCGCGCCGACAGCCAAGCCACCAGGCGGCGACAAATCCCACCACATACATAAGGCCATACCAATGGACTTGCAGCGGCCCCAAGGAGATAGCCACTGGGTCAATCGTTGGGTAATTAATCATTTACACTCTCTAATCTGACCAAAGGAAGTATTTATAGCACTCACTCAACAAGCCAAACATTCACCGGCTAGGAGAGCAGGAAGCGAACCCCTACCACTGCCAGCAGTAACGCGAAGGAGAGACGTAGCACATGAGCGGGCAAAACATGGGCAAGTTTAACGCCTAAGCGGGCAAATGGAACGCTGGTGACCACGATACTGAAAAACGCTGGCCACATAACAAAGCCAGTTGTCCAGGCGGGCAGCAGTGGATTACCCCAGCCCACCACGATAAACGCCAGAGCCCCCACCAGCGCGATGGGTAGCCCTACCGCCGCTGCCGTGCCCACCGCTTGAGTCATGCTGGCACCACAGCGTGATAGTAGCGGTACTGTCATGGCGCCTCCGCCAATCCCGAACAGTGCTGAAATAGCACCGATTGCGCCACCGGCGAGCGTCATTATCCATTTACCGGGTGAGGCACTGCCCGGCTTAGGCGTTAATCCAAACACCATTTTTGCGGCAATGAGTAGAACAAAGATGCCAAACATAGTTCCCAGCACCGTGCCGGAGAGGTTGTCGGCAATAAACGCCCCAACGATGGAACCTAACACTAAGCCAGGCAGCAGCGCTTTAAGCCACCCTCGGTGAATGCTGCCGCGCCGATAATGGCCAAGGGTGGACGATGAACCGGTGACAAGAATAGTGGCAAGAGAGGTGCCAATGGCTAAATGCATGGCAATTTCAGAAGCGATGTTCTGCAGCCCAAACGCAAAGACCAAGACAGGAACGATAATGAGCCCACCGCCCACTCCGAATACGCCAGCCATCGTGCCCGCAACGGCACCTAAGGTTAAATAAATCGATAACGTCGTGACGATGGTCATTCAGACGGAGCCGCTTTAACCGTGCCTGGGAACCAGTGAGCAATCATATTCATGAGGGTTTGGGGTTGGTAAGGCTTGGCAAGTAAGTCATCCATACCAGCCGCCAGACAGGCGTCGCGCCCGGCATTGTCGACGTTGGCCGTTAGTGCTACTAACACGCTTTGGCTACCGCCATGGTTGCGTTCGTACTCGCGCCAACGCCGGGTGGTTTCGAGCCCGTCCAGAGTGGGCATAAAAATATCCATAAATACCAGATCAAATATCGCGTATTGCTGGCGTTCCAACGCCTGTTCACCGCTGCTAGCGCCTTCCACCTGTAGGCCCTGGGTTTCCAGCATCTGCCGGGCCAGCATCAAATTTACCGGCCCGTCGTCAACGACCAATACGCGTAAAGTGCGCGGCGCCCCCAGGCGATCACCACTCCTCCCTTGTGCCTCACCGCTCAAAGAATTTTGTTCAGAACCCGGTTCAACTCCTACCTCAGCGCTTTGTTGAACAAGATTGGTCAGTAGTGCGCGGATATCCGATAGGTGCTCATACACTTCCATGATATTTTGCCCACCGTTATCGGTGAGCTCTTTATCAACCATGCTGTTTAAATGGTCTAACAAGCTATCCGTTTCACGCTGCAGCAGCGTTAAGTAGCCTGATTTTAATCGTGACTCTTCCCGCGCCCTTTCACGACCGGCGATCAAGTGCTTGAGCTGCCGTTGCTGGTGCTGAAGATCGTCCAGCAGGGTTTGCTCATGCTCCTGCCGGGTGTTCTTAGTAGCGGCAGTGGCCACTTGGGAGCAGTGCATGCAGCGCTCAAGACCGGCGAGGATTTCATTAACGCTGGCCAGCCGCTGAAGGGGTAGATGAGATTCGTCGGCGACATCCGGCGGGGAACATTTATGCTCGGGCAGTGAACGCGCAGCGGTAGCGCATAGTGCTTGACTGTGCCGTTCAAGTTCGGTGAGTTCTTGCATAAAGCGATTATCTTGACGCCGAGCATGCGCTTTAACCAACATCAGGAAGGCGCCGACATTCAAACTGCTGCCGATAAGCAGCGCCGCCATTAGCCACAACATGGTGCTCCAAGAGACGTAGCTGGGCGACATCCACCACATCATGGCGCCAACCACCACGCAGAGCACGATTAATGCTGCTTGCACAAGCAGCAGTGGCCACAGCAGAGGCCAAACAATGGCATTCCAAAAGTGCTCCCTTTGATAGCGCTGCATGATCTCGCCTTCCTATTGGCCGTATGGCCGCTGATAACGTGACCGCTGTTTAAGGCCCCACACCCATTCGGTGTGACGATTTATGCTACAAACATGATACTAATGTCAGTGTACGTCTACGCTTCGTTACTGTCATGCGGCTCTTGCGTTGAACGTTTTTCATCCTTATCGCCTGCGAGTTTGTTATGTGCTTGATATCGTTTGCTTGGCAACCCGGCACCCCCATGCCTTTGCGGCTAATGGGTAACCGTGATGAGTTCCATGCGCGCCCCACCGCGCCGCTGGGTGAGTGGCAAGATAACTCGGCCATTGTCGGTGGCCGCGATTTAGAGGCCGGTGGCTCGTGGCTGGCAGCCAAGCGCGGCGGTGTAGTGGCCGCGTTAACCAACGTACGTGACCCGCAATTGGGCACCCCACCCGGCGCGCCAAGCAGGGGGGAACTGGTCGCCGATGCCCTGCAATGTAGCGATATAGAAGCGTGGCTAACTGCGCTCAGCCAGGGCGAGGCAATGCGCTACGCGGGCTTTAATTTATTGGTCGCCACGCCCCAACGGCTTTGGCACCTACACCGCAGCAGAGATCGTCTGGCTCTCACTGAGGTAGCTCCCGGGGTTCATGGCCTCTCCAACGCTGATCTCAACTCACCCTGGCCAAAGCTTCTACATGTACGCACTGCGCTTGAGCACACTCTTTTACAGCCAGACCCGTTCCAGGCATGGCCTAGTGGCGTTCAGCGCGCTATGCAAAATCCACAAGAAGCGGCTATCGAGGAGTTGCCGGATACCGGCGTGGGGCTTGAATTGGAGCGCCAGCTTTCAGCGGCGTTTATTGTCGGCGAACGCTATGGCACCCGCGCCACCTCGTGGCTCACTCTGGATAGCGACGGGCACATCGAAGTTACCGAACAGCGCTTTGGGCCGCTGGGGCGCTTTGAGGGTGAAACCTCTTTAGCGTTGCCCAGCAGTTCGCTTGAATCTACACCCTAGGCTTTGCATAAAGAACTTAGTCACGGGGCGGCATCAGGTGCGATAGCTGCCACTCATCCATGCGTCCCTCTAGATGGGTATGCACCTGGGCAGGGGTGTCTAGCTCCATCACTTCTTTGAGCAACTGCTCGGCATCGCTGAACGGCACTCGGCGAATGGCCGCGCGCACTTTGGGCAGACTTGGCGCATTCATGGAAAGACTGGTAAAGCCCATGGCCATGAGCAGCAGCGCTCCAGCCGGGTCTCCGGCCAATTCACCACAGAGCGAAATGGGCTTATCGAGCCGCGTCGCATCATTAGCAAGTTCCAGCAGAGCGCCGAGCAACGCCGGGTGCAGCGCATCATAAAGACTCGATACGCGCGGGTTGTTACGGTCTACCGCCAGCAAGTACTGGGTTAGATCGTTGCTGCCCACGGAGAAAAAGTCGACTCGCTTCGCCAGCGCGTCCATTTGATAGATAGTGGCGGGCACTTCAATCATCACGCCCACTTTAGGTCTGACGACAGTAATCCCCTCTTCGCCCAGCTCTAGAATGGCGCGATCAAGCAGGCGCAGCGCTTCATCGACCTCTTCGACGTTGGTAATCATCGGGAAGAGAACGTAGAGGTTATCCAGGTCGATCGAGGCTTTGAGCATGGCGCGCAGTTGCACCATTAACACTTCCGGGTGATCCAGCGTTACGCGCATACCACGCCAGCCTAGAAACGGATTCGCCTCTTCAATGGGGAAATAGGGCAGATCCTTGTCACCGCCGATATCCAATGTGCGCATCACCACCGGCAACGGGGCAAAGCCTTCGAGCTGCTCACGATAAAGCTTGGTTTGCTCTTTCTCGCCGGGGAAGCGTTCGGTAATCATAAACGGCACTTCGGTTCGGTAGAGGCCCACTCCACCGATACGGCTTTTAAGCAGCGCGGTGGCATCTACCGCTAAGCCGGTATTGACCATAAGCGGCATCGTGTGACCGTCGGGCGTGGCGCTGGGCAGATCCTGCTCGTGCTCAAGCAGTTCGCTGAGCGCCTCTTCTTCGGCGATCAGACTTTCATAACGGGCCGTAAGTTCAGGCGCCGGGCGCACAAACAGGCGGCCACGGTGGCCGTCCAGCACCACCGGCGCACCGCCTAGGCGCGGCAGCGGTAAATCCATCATGCCCAGCACTGTCGGGATGCCCATGGCCCGGGCGACAATCGCCACGTGGGACGTGCTGGAGCCGCGTACCGAGACCAGCCCTTTGAGCTTTTCGCGGGGGACTTCACCCAGCATGGCCACGCTGATCTCATCACCGACCAGAATAGCGTTATCGGGGTAGGTTTCCGGCGTGGATGGGGTATCTTCTTGCAGATGCGCAAGTACCCGGCGGCCAAGATCACGAATATCAGCCGCTCGCTCGCGTAGGTAGTTGTCGTCTACCCGCTCCAGATACTGGACGTGACGACGCACTACATCGGCCAGAGCGCCTGGTGCCCACTGGCCTTCGCGAATGCGTTTTTCCACTTCATCAGCCAGCGCGGCTTCGCCGAGCATCTGCTGATAAACATCGAACAGCGCCAGCTCTTGAGCAGAGATCCTGCTTGCCAATCGTTCGGCCGCGGCACGAATTTCGTTGCGGGTTTTGCCAATGGCTTCTTTGAGGCGGGCGACCTCATAATCCTGATCGCGGGGTATCAGATCCGGCACGCTGTTTAAATCCGCGGGCGGGGTAATCACCACTGCTTCCCCCATGGCCATGCCAGGCGAGGCAGCAACGCCTTTAAACATTGCCTGCCCTCCGGCAAGCGCCGGGCGCAGCAGGTTGCCCGTGGCTAAAGCATGCGCCAGCACACCCGCCAACTGCGCGGCCATGGTGACCAGAAAGGCTTCGTCCTCATCGTCGTAGCGGCGCTTTTCGGCTTGCTGAACCACCAATACGCCCAGCATGTGGCGCTGATGAATAATCGGCACACCCAAAAAGCTGGAGTAGCGCTCCTCACCGGTGGCTTCAAAGTAGCGGAATTGCGGGTGGGTCTGGGCATCTTCAAGGTTAAGCGGCTCGCTGCGTTTGGCCACCAAGCCCACCAGGCCTTCACCTAACGGCAGTACTACGCGCCCTACGGCTTGAGTGCGCAGACCAATGGTCTCCATCAATACCAGCGACTCAAGCTCCTTGTCGTAAAGGTAGAAGGAGCACACATCAGTCTGCATCGCTTTACGAATTCGGCGTACCATCGTGGACAGCGCGGCGTCGAGGGTGCGCGCGCCGTTCACTTCCTGAATCACCCGGCGCAACACCTCAAGCATGGACGTTTTACTTTTCACTATTATTTGCCTCGCTGAGGAATTTTCTGGCAGACTGCTGCCGCCCTACCCTGGGCAGCGGCCAATCGCCCTAATCGTCATCCTGTGCCAGACGCTGAACGCGGAGAGACAACTCCCGCAGCGCGCGCCGATATACCTCTCGTTTAAAAGGCACTACCTGCCCTAGCGGGTACCAGTAGCTCACCCAACGCCACCCATCAAACTCGGGGGTTGGGGTTGCCGTCATACAGATCTGGCTTTCCTGGCAACGGATTTTAAGTAAAAACCACTTCTGCTTCTGGCCTATACAGACCGGACGCGAATGTGTGCGAATCATACGTCGTGGCAGACGGTAGCGTAGCCAGCCCCGGGTGCAGGCAACAATATCAACATCGTCGGCGGTTAGGCCGATCTCTTCGTAAAGTTCACGAAAAAGTGCTTGTTGTGGCGTCTCGCTTGCATTGATGCCCCCCTGGGGAAATTGCCACGCATTTTGTCCTACCCGACGCGCCCAAAGCAGCTGCCCCTGGCTATTGGCAATGATGATGCCAACATTGGGGCGAAAGCCGTCAGCGTCGATCACGGACATCACCTTAATAAATTTTCAGTTGTCCCCATTTTTCCACAAGGGTGACAAGCGTATCAATACAATATAACGCTAAGTGATGAATGGTTGCGTATCAGCATGGAGCGAAGAACGTGCGTTGGTGGGAATGACATGACGACTCTGCGATAATCCGCGTCCGCTATTTGCCTAACTAGCGTCTTTGAGCACTAACGACTGTCTACTATCCACTGACTAAAAAAGGGGAGCGCCGTGAGTCTGGCCATATTCGATTTGGATAATACGCTGCTATCCATCGACAGCGATCATGCCTGGGGCGAGTTTTTACTCGAACAAGGGGCAGTCGACCCGGTTGCCTACCGGGAAGCCAATGAGCGCTTCATGGCTGATTACAACGCGGGCACCCTGGATATGGCTGCTTTTTTGGAGATGGCGCTTAAACCGCTGGCTGATAATTCGCCGGAACAGCTTTCAGCGTGGCACCAGCAGTTCATGGCCAGCAAGATCGAACCCAATATTCTGCCCAAAGCCGAAGAGCTTCTGGCACGCCACCGCACCAAAGGCGACACGCTGCTGATTATTACCGCCACCAACCGCTTTATTACCGCCCCAATTGCCGAGCGTTTGGGGGTCGATCACTTAATCGCGGTGAACCCGGAGGTCAAAGAGGGCCGCTACACGGGGCGCGTTTCGGGCATTCCCAGCTACCGCGAAGGCAAAGTCACCCGCTTAGAAAAGTGGCTGGAAGATCAAGACCTGACCATGGAAGGCGCGTGGTTCTACAGCGACTCGCACAATGATTTGCCGCTGTTAGAAATAGTCGAGCACCCCGTCGCCGTCGACCCCGACGACACCCTGCGCGAAATCGCCAAAGAACGCCAATGGCGGATTATGAGTTTGCGGGATTAGGTTGTGTGAGTCGTGAGTCGTGAGTCGTGAGTCGTGAGTCGTGAGTCGTGAGTCGTGAGTCGTGAGTCGTGAGTCGTGAGTCGTGAGTCGTCAGGAGTATAGGTTTCGTAGCGCGTGGTAACGAGCAACCGAGGCACTTGAGGATGACGGCGGGATGACGCCCAGTGGTACCCCACACCAACCCCGGCACCGCTTCGCGCTGCTTTCGCGGGTGCGCTGACGCTTACCACGCGCTACTAAATCTCGCAGGCACATGCAGGTGGGGATTCCAAGGGCGTGTGCACGTTATGCAAATGGCCGTAGCACGTTATCATGCCACCGAAATCGAGTGATTGTCGTAGCGCGTGGTAACGAGAAAGCGAGTTCAGCGAGCGTGTCGAGGCACCCGCGGGAGGCGGCGGAACGACGCCCAAGAGCACCGCACGCGCCCTGGTATCAATAATTGCCACACGCAGGTAAATATTTAACGGCTTAGGAGAGTATCAAGCGAAATCACATTGCCAGCATGTTTATCTGCTAACTTAACGTCATCTGTGACCAACGTTGCTGCTGCTACAGATGCGGAAGCAGAGATAATACTATCCGGCAGTTTCATTTGAGTACTTCGTCGTACCTTGATGGTTTCGTTTTTGACCTGATGATCCAGTTCCACTCTTGTTAGCTGGGCCAATATCACCTTAATCGCCTGCTCGTCCTCTGGGAGCAAACCGGGAAAGGCCAGAAGCTCAAGCTCAGTGATGACAGAAAAGGCGTAATGGGCAGCTGGCAGACACAACTGACGTTCAATGGCATTAATGAAGACATTGGTATCGAGGAGATAGCTACCACTCATCCCGCAAATTCCTTTGGTATTCGACGCCGTCATGTGCTGTCAGAGACGGAGCTTTCACAGAGGTAAAATCTATTCCAACTTGCTTAACGGAGGGGTTCTCCTCCTCCTTTGTATTCTCATACAAAACAACGATTCGGGCATGTCTGTTCTTTAAATGCGCATATTCATCGGGGATTTTAACTACCCCATTCTGAATATCTGCCTCAAATTCAATCGCATGCATTTCAATCCCCCTTACAAATAAATAGCTTACCTAGCCATTTGACACTCTTTCTGTCAAAAATTCGAGTCACTAACGAACGGACTTATAATCCCGGCACCGCTCCGCGCTGCTTTCGCGGGTGCGCTTCGCTTACCACGCGCTACTAAATCTCGCAGGCACATGAAGGTGGGGA
Organism: Halomonas sp. IOP_14; assembly: GCF_021021315.1. NCBI lineage: Bacteria > Pseudomonadati > Pseudomonadota > Gammaproteobacteria > Oceanospirillales > Halomonadaceae > Halomonas > Halomonas sp. IOP_14. Next base: position 13,956 of record NZ_JAINWD010000049.1, read on the forward strand.
TTCCAAGAGCGTGTGTACGCTATGCAAATGGCCGTGGCACCCCACACCAACCTCGGCACCGTTTCATGCTGCTAAATCTCACCCAACAAAAAACCCCACAAGCTAAGCTTGCGGGGTTTGGCGTTAACTGGCGCTAGTGTAAAAGCGTCAGCGGGCGCGTTTAGCCGAGCAGGTGCTCGACTGCTGCACGCTCTTCGCGCAGTTCTTTCTCGGTGGCTTTCATCTTCTCTTGGCTGAATTCGTCAATTTCGAAGCCTTGAACGATTTCATACTTGCCACCCTGGCAACGTACCGGGTAGGAGTAGATGATGCCTTCGTCGATGCCGTAGCTGCCGTCAGACGGAATTGCCATGCTGACGATGCCTTTGGAACCCAGCGCCCAGTCGTGCATATGGTCGATGGCGGAAGAGGCAGCAGAAGCGGCAGAAGAAGCGCCACGTGCTTTGATGATCGCCGCGCCGCGCTGCTGCACGGTGGGGATAAAGTCGTTTTCGTACCAATCGCGCTCAACCAGATCGAACGCTGCTTTGCCGTCGACTTTGCACTGAGCCAGATCCGGGTACTGGGTGGCACTGTGGTTGCCCCAGATGATCATGTTTTCAACGTCAGTGACATGCTTACCGGTTTTCTGTGCCAGCTGGGTCAGGGCACGGTTGTGATCCAAACGCGTCATGGCGGTGAACTGACCTGCGTCCAGGTCCGGCGCGTTGCAGGAAGCAATCAGCGCGTTGGTGTTGGCCGGGTTACCGACGACCAGCACTTTCACATCACGGCTGGCGTGATCGTTCAATGCTTTACCTTGAACGGAGAAGATCGCTGCGTTGGCTTCCAGCAGGTCTTTACGCTCCATGCCTGGGCCACGCGGACGTGCGCCAACCAGCAAGGCGAAATCAGCGTCTTTGAACGCTACGTTCGGGTCATCGGTGGCAACGATGTCTTGTACCAGCGGGAAGGCACAGTCGTTGACTTCCATTACCACGCCGTTCAGGGCGTCCATTGCCTGGGGAATTTCCAGAAGCTGGAGAATGACAGGCTGATCCGGCCCCAACATGTCGCCAGCGGCGATGCGGAAAATAAGAGAGTAACTGATCTGACCGGCGCCGCCGGTAATCGCAATACGTACTGGATCTTTCATCATTGCTCCTTGATTGGTTCGCCTAGGGATGGTTCTCGCCTGAGGAGTGGCTTAACAGAACTCAAGACGCAAAGATGGTATGCCCAGCCGGGGAAAAACTCAATCAGACATGCGACTACTACCCATTTACCATGCTTGCTATTCGCTCAATAGCTTGCTACTCGCTGAAAAGGTTGAGTTGCGCTATGGTATCTTCGGCTTTATGGCCTCCTTTCTTGTTTTGCTAAGGACATGGACGCTCCATGCGAAAAATCCCGTTCTCTTATGCCTTGGCTAGCCTTCTGGTGCTGACGCTAGTGATATGGCTCGCTTTTGGTAATTTTCAGCGCTTTCAAACCACACCCCCAGACGCCCCAGCGCGCAGCGAAGCAGGTTCGCGGGTTGAAATTGTCGTGCAGCAGAGCACGCCGTTTATTCCTCAGCAAATCGTCCAGGGCCAACTAACGGCAGAGCACGAAACAATCCTGCGCGCCAACGTCGCGGGCTTTGTGGCTGAGAAGCCGGTCGCGCAAGGTAGCCGCGTTGCGGCGGGCGATACGCTACTGGTACTGGATAATGACGCTCTGCCCGAGCAGCTACAGCAGGCCCGGGATGAACTAGCCGTGGCCGAGGCGGAGTATGCCGGGGCTCGCAACCTGCGCCAGCGGGAGCTGATTTCCCAGCCCGAGTTACTGCGCCTGCAGAGCGCACTAAGCGCCAGCGCCGCTTCCGTGGCGCAACTCCAGAAGCAACTGGACGACAGCCGCCCCACCGCACCTTTCGATGGCGTGCTGAACCGCGTTCAGGTGGAACTAGGCGACCTATTACAGCCCGGTGAAGAGTGGGGCCAACTGGTCGATGACCGCCGTTTGAAAGGTGCCGCCTGGGTTTCTCAGCAGCAAGTGGGCGATTTAAGCGAGGGGTTACCGGTGACCGCGCGGCTACTCAATGGCGACCACCTCGAAGGTGAGCTGACCTTTGTTAGTCACCGCGCTGAAGAGGCCACTCGCAGCTTTTATATCGAAGCCACGCTGGATAACCCGGCCGGTAAACGCTTGGCAGGCGGCAGTGCGGAGCTGACCATTACGCTGCCACCCCGCCAGGTGCATACCCTTTCGCCTGCGCTGCTGAGTTTGAATAGCGAAGGCCAACTGGCGGTCAAGCACCTGGATGAGAACAACACAGTACAGCAGACCACCGTGGAGCTGGTGAGTGCCGATACGCAGCACGCCTACGTGACAGGCCTACCCGACCCGCTACGCCTGATCACGTTGGGCGCTGGCATGGTAGATATCGGTGAGACAGTGACCCCGGTGCCTGTTGAAGAGGCGATTATTTCACAGCCGGCGGAACAGGATAGCGTTCATGCGCCAGTTGATTAATGCGGCGCTAGCCCACACTCGCACGACATTACTGCTGTTGGTGAGTCTTCTATTGGCGGGCATCACTGCCTGGCAGATGATCCCTAAAGAAGCTAACCCCGACGTCACCATTCCGATGATTTATGTCTCGCTGACACTGGAGGGGGTGAGCCCCGAGGATGGCGAACGGCTGCTGATTCGCCCCATGGAGCAGGAACTGCGTGGCATTGAAGGGTTGCGCAAGTTCACCGCCCAATCCAGCGAGGGGCATGGCTCGATTACTCTGGAATTCGACCCCGGCTTTGATCCCGACACCGCGCTAACCGATGTACGTGACCGGGTGGATATTGCCCGCAGCGAACTACCTTCCGAGGCCGATGAGCCGCGGGTGATGGAGGTCAACGTCTCGGAGTTTCCGGTGTTGACCATTGGCCTCTCCGGGCAGTTGGATACCCGTGAGCGCATGACGATTGCCCGACGCTTGCAGGAGGAGATCGAAGGCATCGCCGATGTGCTGGAAGTCGATATTGCCGGTGAGCGGGAAGACTTGCTGGAGATCGTCGTTGATCCTTTGGTACTGGAAAGCTACGGCGTTGATTTTGACACGCTATTTAATCAGGTATCGCGCAATAACCGCTTGGTGGCAGCGGGCAGTTTGGATACCGGCGCGGGGCGCCTGGCGCTGAAAGTCCCCGGTATTATCGAGTCCCTTGACGATGTTATGAATATGCCGGTCAAGGTCGATGAGGATCGTGTGGTCACCTTTGGCGATGTGGCCTGGATCAACCCTACCTATAAAGACCCCGAAGGCTTTGCCCGCATCGATGGCCAACCAGCGGTGGTGCTGGAAGTTTCCAAACGCGCCGGGGCGAATATCATCGCCACCATTGGCGCGGTGCGTGACCGCTTAGCCGATGCAGATGACTTACTTCCCGAGCAGTTGCGTTTCACCACTATTCTGGATGAGTCGACCACCGTTAAGAACATGCTCTCCGAGCTGCTCAATAACGTACTGACCGCCGTTGTGCTAGTGCTGATTGTAGTGGTCGCGGTGATGGGCTGGCGCATGGCGCTGCTGGTGGGGCTTACCATTCCCGGTGCCTTCTTAACCGGTATTCTGCTGGTATGGGCGTTTGGTTTTACGCTCAATATCGTGGTGCTGTTTGCACTGATTCTGGTGGCGGGCATGCTGGTGGATGGCGCTATCGTGGTCAGCGAGCTTGCCGACCGCCATCTGCGCGATGGCCAAACGCCTCATCAGGCGTGGCTCAACGCTGCTTCAAGAATGAGCTGGCCGGTGATTGCCTCTACGGCCACTACGTTGGCGGTCTTTATTCCCCTGCTGTTCTGGCCCGGCGTGGTCGGTCAGTTTATGAAGTACCTGCCAGCCACGGTAATTTTGTGCCTGCTGGCATCGCTGGCCATGGCGTTGGTGTTCTTACCTACTCTTGGGCGCCTGTTTACGCGTACCACCGCAACGACGACAGACGCTACCCCTGATGAGGCGACGACTTCCTTTGGGCGTGGCTATCGCCACCTGCTGGCAAGGCTACTTATGCACCCTGCCTGGGTACTGCTGGTGACCGTATTGTTAATGGCGCTGCTGTATACCGGCTATGCGCGCTTTAACCACGGTGTCGACTTCTTCCCAGCCGTAGAGCCTGACAGCGCCCAGGTGTTGGTGCGCGCACGAGGCGACTTTTCCGCCGTGGAGACCGACGCCATTGTGCAACGGGTGGAAGCCAAACTATCCGGCATGAGTGAAGTGCGAGCGCTGTATGCACGCTCCTTTGCAGTGCCTAACCAGCAGATGGGCAACGACGTGATTGGCATGCTGCAGTTCCAGTTTATCGACTGGCATGAACGTCGCCCTGCCCAGGCCATTTTGGACGACATGGCCGAGCGCGCCGGAGATATTCCCGGCATTACGCTGGAGTTTCAGGAGCAGGAGATGGGCCCCGGTGGCGGTAAGCCAATCGTGCTTGAGGTCAGCGCCACGAATCCCGACGTCGCCGATGCAGGCGTTAACCAGATAACCCAACTAATGCGCGAGCTGGGTGGCTTTACCGACATTGAGGATAACCGCAGCCTTCCGGGCGTGGAGTGGCAGGTTAACGTGGTTCGCGAAGCGGCGGCGCGCATGGGTACCGATGTAACGACCATTGGAAGCGCGGTGCAACTGCTGACGACCGGCCTTCAGGTGGCTAGCTATCGCCCGCCGGAAGTCAGCGATGAAGTGGATATCCGCGTGCGTCTGCCGCAAAACTGGCGTTCGCTGGATCAGCTTGAGCGCTTGACCATCAACACTCAGCGGGGCCAAGTGCCGATCTCGAATTTTGTGACTCTGGAACCGGCGCCGAAGGTCGGCACCCTTAATCGCATCAATGGTCGCCGGGCGATTACCATTGAGGCTGACTTAGCACCGGGCTATCTCGCTGATGAGCGCCTAACTGCCCTGCTAGCCGCAAGCAGCGGCAGTTTGCCTGATGGCCTGATGGTCAACGTGGCGGGTGAGCAGGAGGACCAGCAGGAGTCGATGCAGTTCTTAGCCAGTGCCTTCTTGATTGCTATCGGTTTGATGGCGCTGATTCTGGTCACCCAGTTCAATAGCTTTTATCAAGCGGGGTTGGTGCTCTCGGCGATTGTGTTCTCCACCGCGGGGGTGCTGATGGGCCTACTGATTACCGGCCAGGCGTTTGGCATTGTCATGGTGGGGATGGGCGTGATTGCTCTGGCGGGTATCGTGGTCAATAACAACATTGTTTTGATCGATACCTACAACGAACTGCGCGGCCAGGGTATGACACCCGGCGAAGCCGCCCTTGAAGCGGGCTGTTTACGCCTACGCCCTGTGCTGTTAACGGCGATTACCACGGTATTGGGGCTCATGCCGATGGTGCTGGGGATCAATGTAGACCTGTTCACCCCTGCCCTGGGCTTTAATGCGCCCTCCGCCCAGTGGTGGACGCAGATGTCGAGCGCCATAGCCGGCGGCCTCACCTTCGCCACCGCGCTAACGCTGTTGCTCACGCCGTGTATGTTGGTGATTGGGGGTAAATTACGGCGCAGGGGGTGAATGGTGAATGGTGAATGGTGAATGGTGAATGGTGAATGGTGAATGGTGAATGGTGAATCGATTATAAGGTATTGGGCACCCACCGTTTTATGTGCATGCGTAATGGCGTTTGGCCACCCGCCGTTTCGTAATGGGGTTTTGGCACCCATCGTTTTATGTGCACGGGTAATGGGGTATTCGGCACCCACCGCGTTATGTGCACGCGTGATTTAGTAGCGCGGCGTAAGCGTTAGCGCACCCGCGAAAGCAGCGCGAAGCGGTGCCGGGGTTGAAGCGGGATTACCATGGAGCAAAAGCGCCGCATAGCGGCGCCTGTCTAATGGAAGGTCTTACTTAAGCGGGGGCTTTGGTGTGCTGCGGGCTGTGTGCGGCGTGTAAGCGCGCGATCAATTGGTCTTCCAGCGCGAAGCGTTCGGTAAGGCCCCGGGCTAAGCGGTCGATCCAGGCAGGTAGGCGGGCGATGTTTTGCTCGCAGCTAAGCGTGGAGCCAAAATCGGTATCGAACTCCAACACCATCTCGGTGGACATTTCTAAACGCTCGAGCAACTTCTCCGCGATGACGAGCGCTCCCTCGTCGCTAAAGGCCCGTGCCTCTTCCGAGAGCTGGGGGTAAATCTCAAAGTGACCGGCGCTGATGTAATCCATCAGCTTTTCACTAAACGTATCGATAGGCGCTTTGCTCACTGCTTCCAATTCAGCATCACACGCTTCTTTTAGCTCAATAAAGCTGATCAATAGCTGACGGCGCTGATCCAGCCAGCGGTCAATCAGGGTATGCACGCCTCCCCAGCGCTCCAGGGCATTTTTGCAATCTTCGAGCATGGGGCTTTCTCCTTAAAGTCACCTTATAACTGCTATTAATAACTACTATCAAACGCTCAGAACAAATAATAGGCTTAGAGTCGCGCCTCCCACTACCTCTGTCAATCCCAGCAAGTACGGTTTCCATGGTACTAAAAGTTCACTGCCCATAACGCTTTCTTCTATGGCTGATAACCAGCGCTCTCAAGCGGCAGCCCCTGCCATATTCCTGCGTCTATTTATGCTCTCATCTTCCGGCCACCATTGCGAGCACAGCCGCATGAGGGCTTTAAACGCTCGCACGCCTACTCACAGAAAAATACTTTAAGCTTAAAAAGTTTATGCTTGAATTTTATAGAGTCCTCTCCTATCTTCAGGAAAGAGAGTGTTTTCCGTGGAGAATAAAAATGAGAATCGCCTGCCTGGGTGGAGGGCCTGCTGGCCTCTATTTCGCTATCAGCATGAAGCTACACGATCCCTCCCATGAGGTCGTGGTGATTGAGCGCAATCGTGCAGACGATACCTTCGGCTGGGGCGTGGTGCTGTCAGACGAAACCCTCGACAACCTGGCGGCCAACGACCCGGCCAGTGCAGAGCGAATTCGCGAGCATTTCGCCTATTGGGATGATATTGCGGTCGTTCATAAAGGCGCCAAAACCGTCTCTACAGGCCACGGATTTTGCGGCATTGGGCGCCGCCAACTACTGATTCTGCTACAGGAACGCGCTCGCGAGCTCGGCGTGGAGATGCGCTTTGAAACCGATATAACAGAAGCCTCCATTGAGCAGTACCGGCGTGAGTATGACTTGGTCCTGGCCGCCGATGGGCTTAACTCCCGCACCCGCCAAACCTACGCCGATCACTTCAAGCCCGACATTGATGTACGAGCGTGCAAGTTCGTTTGGCTGGGTACCCATCAAACCTTCAACGATGCCTTCACCTTTATTTTCGAAAAGACCGAGCATGGCTGGGTGTGGGCTCACGCTTATCAGTTTGATAGGGATACGGCGACCTTTATTGTCGAGTGCAGTGAGGCCACTTGGCAGGCGTTTGGCTTTGGCGAAATGAACCAGCAGGAGTCGATTGCAGTCTGCGAGCGCATCTTTGCCAAGCATCTCGACGGCCACGCGCTGATGACCAATGCCAACCATATACGCGGCTCCGCCTGGATCAATTTTCCACGGGTACTCTGCGAACGCTGGAGCTATGAGAACGTAGTTTTGATGGGTGACGCCGCCGCCACCGCACACTTTTCAATTGGCTCCGGCTCCAAGCTCGCACTGGAGAGTGCCATTGCACTGGCTAATTACTTGCACAGCGAAAGCAGCATGGCAGCTGCCGTTGCTCGCTATGAAGAGGATCGCCGCTTCGAAGTGCTGCGCCTACAGTCAGCCGCGCGCAACTCCACCGAGTGGTTTGAGCAGGTGGAGCGCTACCTGGATCTCGACCCGGTGCAGTTCAACTACTCGCTATTGACCCGCTCCCAGCGCATCAGTCACGAAAACCTGCGGGTACGCGACCCACAGTGGCTAGAAAGTGCAGAGCGCTGGTTCCAAACCCAGGCAGGCAACGCTGGCAGCGCCCGTGCACCGATGTTTGCGCCTTATCAACTACGCGATATGACGCTGGTTAATCGCGTGGTGGTCTCTCCCATGGCGCAGTACAAAGCCGTCGATGGCTGCCCTACCGATTGGCACTTTAGCCACTACGCAGAGCGAGCCAAGGGTGGCGCAGGCCTGGTATATACAGAGATGACCTGCGTCAGCCCCAGAGGGCGAATCACCCCCGGCTGCCCAGGCTTGTACGCGCCCGAACATGAAGTAGCGTGGAAGCGTCTTTGCGATTTCGTGCACACGGAAACCCAGGCCAAGCTATGCGCCCAAATCGGCCATTCAGGAGCAAAGGGCTCTACTCAGTTGGGCTGGCAAGAGATGGATGCCCCGCTTACGGATGGCAATTGGCCAATATTGGCAGCTTCAGCACAGCCCTGGTCAGCGCGTAACCAAGTGCCCAAGGCAATGGATCGCGACGATATGGATCGGGTGCGCGATGAGTTTGTCAGTGCGGCGCAGATGGCCGATCGCGCGGGTTTTGACATGATCGAGATTCACGCCGCCCACGGCTACCTGCTCTCTTCGTTTATCACGCCATTAACCAACCACCGTGACGATGAGTACGGCGGCTCGCTGGATAACCGGCTGCGCTACCCGCTTGAAGTGATCAACGCCGTGCGCCGCGTTTGGCCTGCCCATAAGCCGCTTTCGGTGCGTATTTCTGCCAACGACTGGTGCGGCGATGAAGGCATCACCCCAGACGATGCGGTGGAGATCGCCAAACGGTTGCGCGATGCGGAGGTGGATATTGTCGATGTCTCTGCCGGACAAACCTCGACCCAGGCAAAGCCGGTCTATGGACGTATGTTCCAAACGCCCTTCTCTGACCGGATTCGTAACGAGACGCCTATCGCCACCATGTCGGTGGGCAATATCTATCAGGCCGACCATGTGAACTCGATCCTGATGGCCGGACGCGCCGACTTAGTCTGTATCGCCCGCCCTCATCTCGCCGATCCTTACTGGCTGCTGCACGTTGCTGCGGGGTTGGGTGATAGTGAGGTGGAGTGGCCAGCACCCTACCGGGCAGGCGCCGATCAGCTACAGCGCTTGGCTGAACGTGGCGAGGGTTGGGTATGAGCCAATCCGATAGAAACTCGGCAGCGAACAGCCTGGCAGGCAAGCGGGCGGTGATTACCGGCGGCGGCAGCGGTATCGGTGCCGATATGGCCCTGGCCTTTGCCCAGGCGGGCGCCGAGGTCACGATTACCGGCCGCCGTGAGGCAGCCCTTCAAGCCGTTGCCGAGCAGCATGATGGCATTCGTACCGCCGTGGTCGATGTCACCGACGAAGCCGCCATGGTGGCGCTCTTCGAGAAGATCGGCAATGTGGATATCGTTATTGCCAACGCCGGGGCGGCAGAGAGCGCGCCGTTCGCCAAGACCTCTTTCGAGCAGTGGCAACGTATGTTGAATGTAAACCTTAGTGGAGTGTTTCTGACCCTGCGTGAGGGTTTGAAGCAGTTGAACGACGGCGGGCGCCTTATCGCCGTTGCCTCCACCGCGGGCCTGAAAGGTTACGCCTATGTGGGTGCTTACTGTGCGGCCAAACACGGCGTGGTGGGGCTGGTGCGTTCACTGGCGGCTGAAACCGCCACTCGCGATATGACCGTTAATGCGCTCTGCCCAGGTTTTACCGACACGCCGTTACTGGCCGCCAGCGTGGAGAATATTGTGACCAAAACAGGCCAATCCGCCGAACAGGCCACCGCGCATTTTCAATCGACCAACCCTACAGGGCGATTAGTCACTCCTGCAGAGGTCACCGCGACGGCTCTATGGCTATGCGGGCCTAACAGTGGCGCAATCAACGGCCAGGCGATTTCCATCTCAGGGGGTGAAGTATGACGGCAGAAAGCTTAAGCAAGGAGCGCCTGCGCTTATGGCTGCGCATGCTGCGGGTTACCCGTCAGGTGGAGTCCGAGCTGCGCGAACGGCTGCGAACCGAGCACGACTCTACACTGCCGCGTTTTGATGTGATGGCCGCGCTATATGCCGCTGAGGAGGGCCTGAAAATGAACGAGCTCTCCAAGCGGCTGCGGGTTTCCAACGGCAACGTCACCGGCATTATTGACCGCTTGGTGGAGGATGGCGCCGTGGAACGTATTGCTATTGAGGGCGACCGGCGCGCCACGCGGGTCTGCCTGACCAGTGCTGGTCGCGAAAGCTTCAGGGCCATGGCCGTTGAGCATGAGCGCTGGATCAATGCGCTGTTCGAAGGGGTGACCGAAGAGGATGCCCATCATATCGGCGAGCTGCTCCACCGCTTGCCGGCTTCTCTTGACGATACCCACTAATCACTGACAGGCGAGAACAACAATATGAAGAGCATGGCTGACCTGGCCCCCGAGCACTTTATTTGGGAAATGAGTGGTGATGTCGCCGTTATCCGGTTGAATCGCCCAGAGCGCAAGAACCCGCTGACATTCGAAAGCTACGCCGAACTGCGCGATACCTTTCGTGACTTGGCCTATGCATCCGATGTGCATGCCGTGGTGTTTACCTCCAACGGCGAGAACTTCTGCTCCGGCGGCGACGTACATGAAATCATCGGCCCCCTGGTGGGCAAGGATATGAAGGGACTGCTCGAGTTCACCCGCATGACCGGGGATCTAGTCAAGGCCATGCTGAACTGCGGCAAACCGATCATTGCCGCCGTCGACGGCATCTGCGTTGGCGCGGGGGCGATTATTGCCATGTCCTCGGATATTCGTTTTGCCACCCCCCGCGCCAGCACGGCGTTTCTGTTTACCCGCGTGGGACTGGCGGGCTGTGACATGGGCGCCTGCGCAATTCTACCGCGCATTATCGGCCAGGGCCGCGCCGCCGATCTACTCTACAGCGGCCGTAGCATGAGTGCCGAGGAAGGCCTCCAGTGGGGCTTTTACAACCGAGTGGTCGAACCAGACTCCCTGGAAGAAGACGCCATTGCTTACGCCACCCGCCTGGCTCAGGGCCCCACCTTCGGCCACAGCATTACCAAAACCCAGCTAAACCAGGAGTGGTCGATGAGCCTGGAGCAGGCCATCGAATCGGAAGCCCAGGCCCAGGCGATCTGCATGCAGACCAACGATTTCGAGCGCGCCTACCACGCCTTCGTAGCCAAGCAAAAACCTGAGTTCAAGGGGGACTGATGAGCGACAAGAGCTTTCTAGCGTGGCCCTTTTTCGAGGCCAGACACCGCGAACTTTCCGAGCAGCTCGAAGCGTGGTGCCGCACTGAACTACCCCGCGACCACAGCGATGTGGATGCGACCTGCATTCAACTGGTACGCGATTTAGGCAAAGCTGGGTTTCTGGAAGGCACTGCGGGCGAGCATATCGATGTGCGCAGCCTGTGCCTAATCCGTGAAACCCTGGCCCGCCATGATGGTCTAGCCGATTTTTCGTTTGCCATGCAGGGGCTGGGAACCGGTGCGATCAGCCTATATGGCAGCGATGAACAGAAGCAGTGGCTGGACAGAACCCGGCGTGGTGAAGCAATTTCCGCGTTTGCCCTGAGCGAGCCTCGCTCGGGCTCTGATGTGGCCCAGTTGGATACCACCGCTGAGCGCGAGGGCGATAGCTACCGTTTGCATGGCGAAAAGACCTGGATCTCCAACGGTGGTATTGCCGATATCTACACAGTCTTTGCCCGCACCGGTGAAGGTCCCTGCGCCAAAGGGCTTTCAGCCTTTTTAGTGCCTGCCGACACACCCGGATTGGAGATTCGTGAGCGCCTGGAGACGGTGGCGCCTCACCCGCTGGCACGGCTGGGCTTCAACGATATGGTGCTGCCTGCCAGCGCGCTGATCGGCAAGCCTGGGCAAGGCTTTCGGATCGCCATGTCGGTGCTGGACGTTTTCCGCTCCACGGCTGGCGCGGCGGCCCTGGGCTTCGCCCGCCGGGCAATGGAAGAGTCGCTCTCCCGCAGCCGCTCCCGGGAGCTGTTTGGCGCCACCCTCTCCGACTTACAGATGGTGCAGGGCCACTTGGCTGATATGGCGCTAAACGTGGATGCCTCCGCCCTGCTGGTTTACCGCGCTGCCTGGACGAAAGATCAAGGTGCTGAGCGGGTGACCCGTGAAGCGGCAATGGCCAAGCTATTTGCCACCGACCAGGCCCAGCAGGTGATTGACCAGGCAGTACAGCTTCACGGCGGCGACGGCGTTCGCAAAGGCCATATTATCGAAAGCCTCTACCGGGAAATCCGCGCGCTGCGTATTTATGAAGGTGCCTCAGATGTACAAAAAGTAGTCATCGCCCGCAGCATCCTCGCGGAAGAGTAAACAGCAAAAACCGTACAGCAGTTTTCAACAACAATAAAACACAACGCCAGACACCGTATCCCTGCCCGCGCTTCCTTTGAGCCGTGGGCAGGAATAAACAACGACACCAAATACGGAGGTTGGTCATGTACATCCAGTCGGCCCATGCTGATACTTTTGCGCGGGATAACCTGCCACCCACTGATTGCCAGCCTGAGTTCCTGCTCGCGGGCTACCATTATCCCCAACGACTTAACGCGGGCGTTGAGCTCTGCGATCGACTGCTCGACCAGGGTCACGGTGAACGAATTGCCTTAGCGGGCAATGGCCGTCGTCGCACCTATCAAGAGCTCACTGAGTGGACCAACCGCCTTGCCCACGTGCTGGTCGAAGACCTGGGCGTGGTTCCCGGCCAGCGGGTATTGATCCGTTCCGCCAACAACCCGGCCATGGTGGCCTGTTGGCTGGCCGCCACCAAGGCGGGGGCCGTGGTGGTCAACACCATGCCGATGCTACGCACCAAAGAGCTATGCCAGGTAATCGATAAAGCGGAAATCAGCCTAGCCCTGTGCGATACCCGCCTGCTCGATGAACTGGTTGAGTGCCAACAACACAGCCCGGTACTCAAACGTGTGGCTGGCTTTGATGGCACGGCTAACCACGACGCCGAGCTTGACCGTTTAGCGCTGGGCAAACCCGCCACCTTTGAAGCGGTGAATACCGCCGCCGACGATGTGGCGCTGCTGGGGTTTACCTCTGGCACTACCGGCTCACCCAAAGCAACCATGCACTTTCACCGCGATCTGCTGGTCATTGCCGACGGCTACGCCAAGGAAGTCCTACAGGTAACGCCGGAGGACGTGTTCGTCGGTTCACCGCCGCTGGCATTTACCTTTGGCCTGGGCGGGCTGGCCATTTTCCCGCTGCGCTTCGGCGCCACCGCCGTGCTACTCGAACACGCCTCCCCGCCCAATATGATGGACATTATCCGCGAGTATCAGGCCACGGTGGTCTTCACCGCACCAACAGCCTACCGGGCGATGCTCTCAGCACCTACTCGCCATGAGGATTTGAGCAGCCTGCGCGTGGCGGTTTCCGCTGGCGAAACCCTGCCAGCACCGATTTATCATGACTGGATCAAGCAAACCGGCACACCGATTCTCGACGGCATCGGCGCAACTGAAATGCTGCATATCTTTATCTCTAATCACCTGAATGACCATCGCCCCAGCTGCACCGGCAAACCGGTGACCGGTTACGAGGCACGAATCGTTGATGACGAGATGAATGATGTCCCTCGCGGCACGGTCGGCAAACTGGCCGTGCGCGGCCCTACCGGCTGCCGCTACCTGGCCGACAAGCGCCAGCAAAAGTATGTAAAGGCGGGCTGGAATATCACCGGTGATGCGTTTTACCAGGATGAAGAGGGCTACTTCCACTTCGCCGCTCGCAACGACGATATGATCGTCTCGGCGGGCTATAACATCGCAGGCCCCGAGGTGGAAGCAGCCCTGCTGGCCCACCCCGCCGTGAAAGAGTGCGCGGTGATTGGCGCTCCTAGCCAGGAGCGTGGCCAAATTGTCGAGGCTTTTGTTGTTCTAAACGATGGTTTTCAGCAAGATGAAGAATGTCAGCAAATGTTGCAGGACTTCGTGAAGCAGACCATCGCGCCGTATAAGTACCCTCGCTCCATACGATTTATCGAGGCACTACCTAAAACATCCACGGGTAAGGTTCAGCGCTTTCGGCTGAGCCAGGAACATTACCCGAGTGCTGGCTCTCCTGGCATCAATGTGAATAGCACTAACATCAATAGCACCAACACCAACGCATGACCCTCTAAGTAATAAACGATTAAAAAATGAGGAATGATCCATGAAAATGATATCCCGCTTTGGCCTTGGCTTACTGCTCTCCTCCAGCCTGGTAACCACTGCTCACGCTGATGACGTTAAAATTGGCATGATTACCACCCTCTCAGGCGGCGGTTCGCACCTGGGCGTGGACGTTCGCGATGGCTTCATGCTGGCCCTTGAGCAGTCGGGCCGCGACGACGTGGAAGTGCTGATTCAGGATGATGCAAGACGCCCCGACCTGGCGCGTACGCTGGCCAATGAGTTTATGCAGCGTGATGAGGTCGATATTCTTACCGGCATTATCTGGTCAAACTTGGCAATGGCGGTCGTTCCTTCGGTGGTACGCCAGGGCACCTTCTACCTGTCACCTAATGCCGGGCCCTCCGATTTAGCAGGGCGCATGTGCCACGAGAACTACTTCAACGTGGCGTATCAGAACGACAACTTGCACGGCGCCATGGGTGCGTATATGCGCGAAGAGGGGTATGAGCGCCCGATCATCATGGCGCCCAACTACCCTGCTGGCACCGATGCGCTAGCGGGCTTTAAACATCTTTATGAAGGCGAGGTCGTCGGCGAGCTTTACACCCAAATGGGCCAGACCGACTACGCGGCTGAAATTGCCCAGATTCGCGATAGCGATGCCGACAGCTTGTTCTTCTTCTTACCCGGCGGTATGGGCATCTCGTTTATGAAGCAGTGGGAAAGCTCCGGTGTCGATATGCCGATCTTTGGCGCCGCCTTCTCGTTTGATGAAATCTTAATCAAAGCGGTAGGCAGTGCGGCGATTGGCGCACGCAACACCTCGCTATGGGCATATGACCTGGAAAACGAGGCCAACGATCGCTTTGTTGAGGGCTTCCGGGAAGCCTATGACCGCACGCCAACGTTGTACGCGGCACAAGGTTACGACACCGCCAACCTGATTCTTAGCGCGCTTGAAACTGCCCACCCCGATGACAAAGACGCCTTCCGCGAAGCACTGCGGGCCGCTGACTTTGACAGCGTACGCGGTGAGTTCCGCTTCGGCCCGAACCAGCACCCTATCCAGGATATTTACGTGCGTGAAGTCGTGGAGGGTGACGATGGCGAGCCCACCAATCGCCTGATCGGTGTCGCAATCGAAGATATCCAAGACGTCTATTACGAGCAGTGCCAGATGTAAGCTCGCCTCGGCTGGGTGTAGCCGCCCAGCCTTTTCTCTTTACCTGCGCTAAGGATACCCAACGTGTCCGTTACTCTGCTGATAGAGCAATTACTGAACGGCGTGCAGCTCGGCACGATGCTGTTTTTGATGGCCAGCGGCCTCACCTTGGTGTTTGGGGTGATGGGGCTGATCAATCTTGCCCACGGTTCTTTTTATATGGTGGGCGCCTACGCCACGGCAGCGGTGACTGCCTCAACGGGCTCTTTTCTGATTGGACTGGCTGCTGGGATGACCGCGGCCGCCCTGGTAGGTGCACTGGTAGAACTGTTGGTGATACGCCGACTTTACCACCGTCCTCATCTTGATCAGGTATTGGCAACCTTTGCACTAATACTGATTTTTTCGGAGGGCACGCGCTGGATCTTCGGCTCTTCACCGTTATGGTTGAGTCCTCCTTCTTGGCTGACGGGGTTTGTCACCCTGCCAGGTGATACCCGCTACCCCATCTATCGGCTGATGCTGATTGGGGTGGGTATCGCTATTTCGATTGCCCTTTACTTGCTTATCTCGCGAACTCGACTCGGTATGCGCATTCGGGCAGGTGAAAGCGATCGCGAAATGATTGGTGCGCTGGGGGTCAATATTTCAAAACTCTATACCTTGGTGTTTGCCTTAGGGGCGGCGTTAGCGGGTTTAGCCGGCGCTTTAGTAGGCGCATTGCAATCTGTACAGGTGGGTATGGGCGAGCCAGTGCTGATTTTAGCGTTTGTCGTAATCGTCATTGGCGGTATCGGCTCAATTAAAGGCGCGCTACTCGGTGCCCTGCTGGTGGGTATTGTCGACACCTTGGGTCGGGTCTATCTGCCCATCTTCTTTCAAGCGTTTATGCCGCCGTCTGAGGCGACCGGCGTCGGTTCGGCGTTGGCCGCGATGCTGATCTATATCCTCATGGCCGTCATTCTCGCGTTCAAGCCTAAGGGACTGTTCTCTGCCCATGACTAATACCACTTCCTTGTCCAAGAACGCTGCGCTAGCGCCCGAAGCGGATAGACCTTTTGACCGCAAAGGGCTGGTTCAGATGGCCCTGCTCGGGCTACTGCTGTTACTGCCTGTAGCAGCCTATTTCTTGGGCCATATTTATTATGTCAATCTGGCCTCGCGTATCACCATTATTGCCATGGCGGCCGTTGGCCTTAACCTGGCCATTGGCTATGGGGGCATGGTGAGCTTTGGCCACGCGGCCTATTTCGGCTTAGGTGGCTATGTGGCAGGCATCAGTGCTTATCACGCTTTTGATATGACCCCATTTATGACGTGGCCTTTCAGCGTGCCGGGCAGCGACAATTTACTGGTGATATGGCTCGCCGCTATGTTGCTGTGCGGGCTGCTAGCGCTGGTCATCGGCGCTATCTCACTGCGTACCACGGGGGTCTATTTCATTATGATCACCCTCGCCTTTGCGCAGATGATTTACTACTTTGCCAACTCCTGGCCGACCTATGGCGGCGAAGATGGTCTGCCTATTTATATTCGCAACACCCTGCCCCTGTTCAATAACAACATGCTCGATAGCAGCGATGCACTCACCTATTTCCTGATCTGCTTCACCGGGCTTGTGTTAGCGATGGCAATTACCTCACGAATGATGAAATCGCGCTTTGGTGCGGCCTTGACCATGGCACGGCTTAACGATGTACGCCTTGCCACTGCCGGGATCAGCCCCTACCCCATTCGCTTGGTGGCGTTTGTGATTTCTGCCGCGATTACCGGGCTTGCTGGTGCGCTTTATGCGGATCTGAATGGCTTTGTTAGCCCGACAATGTTGAGTTGGCACTTCTCCGGCGAACTGATGGTCATCGTCATTTTGGGCGGCGTGGGGCGCCTTTACGGCCCGTTAGCCGGTGCGGTGCTGTTCGTGATGATGGAAACCTTTCTGGGGGGAGTCACCCAATATTGGCAGCTTTTCCTCGGGTTAGTGCTGCTTGGGGTGGTGCTATTTGCCAAACATGGTGTGATGGGTTGGCTGGCCGGGAGGGAACGCAATGAGTGATGTGGTTCTTTCACTACAAAACCTGCATAAGCGCTTTGGCGCGCTCCAGGCGACCAGCGATGTATCGCTGGATCTTAGACCCGGGGAGATTCACGCTTTGATTGGCCCCAACGGCGCGGGGAAATCGACCCTGATTGGCCAAATCGCGGGAAATATACGTCCTGATGAAGGGAGTGTTTACTTAGCAGGCAGTGAGATCACGAGCATGAGTATCGCTCAACGGGCGCGCCTGGGCCTGGGGCGCAGCTTTCAGGTCTCCTCGCTGGCGGAGCCGCTATCGGTGATGCGCAATGTGATGATGGGAGTTCAAGCGCTGCAGAGTCACAGTTTTCGGTTCTGGAAGCCCGTTGCTCGCGATCGGCAACTGCTTGAACCAGCCTATGAAGCACTGGCGCGTATGCAGCTTAGTCACCGCGCCTGGACGCCGGTATTTGAACTTTCCCACGGGGAACGCCGCCAGGTTGAGGTGGCTTGCGCTCTGGCGCTCAAGCCCCGCGCACTGCTGCTGGACGAACCCATGGCGGGCTTGGGCCCAGAAGGATCGGCGAAGCTAACCGAGCTGCTGGAGGCTCTTAAGCTGGAAGTGCCTATCCTGCTGATCGAGCACGATATGGAGGCGGTATTTCGTCTGGCTGATCGTATCTCTGTGTTGGTATCCGGGAGCGTTATCGCCCATGGGGATAGCCACACTATTAGGCAGGATCCCCGCGTCCGTGAAGCCTACCTGGGGGATTCTGATGCTTAAGGTTGCTGATATTGAAACGTTTTATGGGCCCTCTCAGGCGTTATTTGGCGTTAGCCTTGACGTTAACGCCGGTGAGATGGTCGCCCTAATGGGGCGCAACGGTATGGGTAAAACCACCACCATTCGCTCGATATTCGGTCTGACTCCGGCCAGCCGTGGCACGATTGAGTTTGAATCCCAGAACATACGCCGCTTACCCGCTTTTCGTATCGCTAAAGCGGGGCTTGGCTTGGTGCCGGAGGGGCGCCGCTGTTTCCCTAATTTGTCGGTGCGCGAAAACCTATTGGTGACCGCCCGCCCGGGCGAGTGGACACTGGAGAAAGTAGAAACGCTGTTTCCGCGCTTGGAGGAGCGCCGCGCGCAAATGGCCAAGACCCTCTCCGGCGGTGAGCAGCAGATGCTGGCTATTGGCCGGGCGCTGATGACCAACCCGCGTTTGCTGGTGCTGGATGAAGCCACTGAAGGATTGGCGCCGGTGATTCGCCAGGAGATCTGGCGGGCAATTCGGCTGCTTAAAGAGCAAGGTCAAGCCACGCTGCTGGTGGATAAGTCATTAAGCGAAATTCTACCCATCGCTGACCGCTGCACCATCCTGGAAAAAGGCTGCACCGTGTGGGATGGCCAACCCGCCGCGCTGGACAGCACTGTGCGTGACCGTTATCTGGGCGTGTAGGGAGGAGAAAACAGTGGCGTTTACTACCCATCGAAAAGTCCGTTTCCAGCACTGTGATCCGGCGGGTATCGTTTTTTACCCCCGCTATTTCGAACTGATCAATTCAGTGGTGGAGGATTGGTTTGAGGAGGTCGTGCAGCGCGACTTTAACCAACTGCACGTTGAGAGCGGCACCGGGGTTCCCACCGCCGCTATCGATACCCAGTTTCATGCGCCGAGCCGGTTAGGCGAACGACTCACCTTTGAGTTAGCGGTTCAAGCCGTTGGGCGTAGCAGCCTTACCCTTCAGATTATCGCTTACTGCGGTGATCAGAAACGTCTAACCAGTCGTTCAACCCTTGTATATGTGGATCTAAATAGCGGTCAGCCAATGCCCTGGACAGAGGCTATGCGCCAGCACTTTACCGTCGAAAACCTATAAGGATAGCCATAATGAGTGACGCCAACTTTCATCAGCTTCTTCACCCTTCGCATTGGAAAGCAGCGGTGGGCTACGCTAACGGCGTGCTGGCTTCAGGCCAGAGTGTGTTTGTAGGTGGGCAGATTGGTTGGAATGCCGATCAGGTATTTGAAAGCGACGATTTTGTCTTTCAAGTTAACCAGGCACTGCTAAATATCGTGGCGATTTTAAAAGAGGCGAACGCAGGCCCGGAGCATATCGTGCGGTTGACCTGGTATGTGACGGACAAGCAGGAGTATCTGGCGCGGCTTAAGGAGGTGGGCGCCGCCTATCGCGAGGTGCTGGGCAAGCATTTTCCGGCAATGACGATGGTTCAGGTGGCGGGGCTGGTTGAGGATCAGGCCAAGGTGGAAATCGAAGCGACGGCGGTGATTCCGGCTCATTAAGGATAATCAAAAGTGCCTCTAGCAGAGTACAAAGAGGTGCACCGGATCGAAACAACCTTCCGCGGGGGCACTGTGAACCCATCCCTGGGCGCTACTTTCGCCATCTGACCGCCATGGATGGCGGAAATGCCGGAATTGTCGGGAACATTTTCCGGCCCTGGCGAAAGACCCCCGCTTCAGGCTGATTTCGATCCTGTATTGAGAAGCTTCGTTAGTTTTTAATCATATCTTAACGCTAGCGTGAAATTCTTTAATCCACTCAACAAAACAACCATCGTTAAGATAGTGCTCAAGAATCGAGAAGTGGTCTACGTCGGAAAGTAGCTGCTGAGTCACTGTTTGGCCTTGCTGGCTCAAATGCTCAGCATAGCTGCTCATCTGGCGCTCGAACTCTTCTGACTCCAGGCCCCCTGCTACCAGCTTTATAGGCGCAGGTACTCGGCATGGCAGCCATATGGGGCTGAACTCCTGCACATCGCGCCCGCTAAGCTGAAGCTTGGGCTGCAGCCACGACCAGGGAAAAGGCCGCAGGTCGTATAAACCGCTGATACACAGCGCACCACGAATCAGCTGGTTGGGTAAGCCAAAAGCGCCCTCCCAGTCCGTCGACATTAGCATCGCGCATAAATGCCCGCCCGCCGAGTGTCCCGAAATACTCAGCTGCTCAGGATCAACGCCTAATTCAGCGGCATGGCGATAAACGTAGGCCACCGCTGCTTGGCTCTGCCGCACCAGCTCGCTAAAGCGTACCTGCGGGCAGAGAGCGTAGTTGACCACCGCGACGGTGATACCGGCTTTCACCAAGTCGTCAACGATAAAGCTAAATTCACGATGACTCAGCGAGCGCCAGTAGCCGCCGTGGAAAAACACATGCACCGGCGCTTTTGGGCTATCGGTATCAGGTGCATCGGCATGAAAGATATCCATGCGTTCCGCAAGCGTTGGGCCATAAGGCAGATCGAGCGTTGTGCGGTGGTTAACTCTTGATGCTTCACTGCGCTCACGCCAATCCTTTACCAACACCGCCGGGTCACGACCCATCATCGGGTCGTAGGCGCGACCGATCTCTTCTTGAGTCGCAAAATGTTGATAAAGCATGTACGTCTCCTTATCACTGACGCCCTACTAACCCCGACTTTTCATCAACAGCATACGCAGCGGTGCGATTGCCAGAATGGCAAATCCGATTAGCGTCCAGGCGGGCAGTGATAGGCCGAGCAACGAGAAATCGATATTGGCGCACTCGCCTGAGCCGGTTAACACCATGGCCACCACGTCCTGCATGGGCAGAATATCCATCATGTAATCGAGCCCAGGGCCGCAGGAAGGGACTTCATCGGCGGGCAAGCCCTGCAGCCAAACGTGACGCCCGGCGATAAAGGCACCTGTTCCAACAGCAGCCAGCGACAGCAGCCCGTAAATCACTTTGCCCACACGCCCGGCGGGGCTGTGAATAGCGGCTATCGCGAACACGATGCCCGCGACGATCACCGCTACGCGCTGAAAGATACACAGCGGGCAGGGTTCATATCCGCCGATGTGCTCAAGCCCCAGGGCTACCGCCATCATTAAAACGCAGAAGGCTAAACCAGCCAGGGCGGCCGAGCGAAAGGAGTGCAGAATCATTGTCTAACCTCAGATGGCAGCGCCGACATGGCGCGGGACTCACGAGCTTTAGTGAAATAGGCCTGCAAGAACTCTTCGAAGGTCTCTTTATCAGCGGCTTCAATATCGTGCTGCTGCTGGTGCGAGGTCTCAATCAGCTGAGCAAGCAGCGCTTCACGACTGCGCTGCATCGGCGCGGCTTTTAACTGCTCCGCCTGCTCTTTGGCCAGGCTAAGCATCAGATCGCTTAGCGATCCGCCGTTCGCTTTTAACCGTTCCAGCACCTGGGCAGACGGCGTTAGCGAAGGGTCTGCAAGACGTGGTGCAAGGCTTGCCAGCGCATCAGCATGCGGGCTCCCCTCCTCGACCGCATCCAGCAGGCGGGCAACTTCGCCCATCTCGGCGAAAATTTGTTCGCCCCACTCACGCACCGAGGTGGTTTCACCATGGTTGATTAGCATGAGTTCAGGGTCACGGCCGCGCTCCACCACCCAGCGGCGGTTGTCGTCCAAGCGGTCACACTCTTCGTCGGAGATCCACGGGCTGTCGCTGAGTAGGCACCACATCAAAAAGGTGTCCACAAAGCGCATCTGGTCTTCAGTAACGCCCAGGGGGTCGAAGGGGTTTAAATCCAAACAGCGTACTTCGATGTACTCCACGCCGCGGGCTTCGAGGGCTTGGCTGGGCGTTTCGTTGTGTTTGGCAACCCGCTTGGGCCGAATGTCGCTGTAGTACTCGTTTTCGATCTGGAGAATATTGGCGTTCAACTGACGCCACTCACCATCCACGTTAACACCCATTTTTTCATAGTCGGGCCACGGTGAAGAGATGGCGTGCCGCAGGGTATTAACGTAGTTAGAGAGCGAGTTAAAACAGATTTTAAGCTGCGACTGTACTTTGTTTTGATACCCCAGATCGGACATCCGCAGAGTCGTCGCGTATGGGGCAAAGTAGGTGTCGTCGCTAAGCGACTGCAGTTTTTCGGGTACCTTACCTTCAGGCAAAAAACTTTTATCGATGGCCGGTGAAGCGCCAAACAGGTAGAGCAACAACCAGCTATGGCGGCGGAAGTGGCGGATCATGCCGAAATAGCGGGTGGAGCGGTAGTCGTTAAAGGGGATATTGTTGGCTTTTTCCAACTCGCGCAGTGCGTGCCACATGTCATCGGGCAGCGATACGTTGTAATGAACGCCTGCAATCGCCTGCATGATGCGGCCGTAACGCATGTCCAACCCTTTGCGGTAAACATGCTTCATGGTGCCCACGTTGGAGCTGCCATAATCGGCAATCGGCACGCTGTCGTTGCCGGATAGCCTAGAGGGCATGCTGCCGGGCCAGATCCACTCGTTTTGCAGATGATGGTAGGTAAAGGTATGCAGATCAGATAGAAAGCACAGCGCTTCACCTGGCTGAGAGTAAACCGGCGTGATGTACTCTAACAGCGACTCTGAGTAGTCGGTGGTGATATGCGGGTGGGTTAATTTCGAACCCAGCGCGTACGGGTGCGGCGTTTGCGCAATGTGGCCAGTAGCGTCGACCCGCAGCCCCTCTTTTTCAAGCCCACGACGCAGGCGGCCCAACCGACCAAGGCGCGCACTGGGTATCAGGCGCTCGACTTGCGCGGTCAGCGCGGATGGCACAGTGAGTGGTTCAGGCAAGGTGAACACTCCTTGTCAGTAAAGCCCGCCGTGAGCGGGCCTTGGTGTAGTCAGGTGGCATCGCCATCATCGCTGATTCAAAAACAGAAAACAGGATATGGCGGCAACGATCGTTTTTTCAAGACACCTTCGCTTCCAGGGCACGCGACTATTTGCCGCCACGCGCTTTCAGCAGCGCAGCACCCAGTGCACCCATAGGCTCCGGCGCTTCCGCTTTATTGGCGTTGTTACGCTGGTTTCGAGCCGGTTTACGGGCACCACTGTATTGCTCTTTAGGCGAGCCACTGTTCTTATTGGCACCGCTGTTAGCACCGTTTTCAGCCTCAGGCTGGTCATCCAAACGCATCGATAGACCTACCCGTTTGCGGGGGATATCAATGCTCATCACTTTAACGGTGACAATATCACCTGCTTTCACCACGCTGCGGGGGTCATCGATAAAGCGATCAGATAGCGCCGAGATATGTACCAGGCCGTCCTGATGGACACCGATATCCACAAAAGCGCCGAAGTGGGTCACATTGGTGACTGTGCCTTCGAGCACCATGGAAAGCTTGAGGTCATTAAGGGTTTCGACACCTTCGCGGAATTCGGCCGCTTTAAACTCAGGACGAGGGTCGCGACCAGGTTTATCCAGTTCTTTGAGAATATCGCTGACGGTGGGCACGCCGAAACGCTCATCGGCAAAATCGGCGGGCTTTAAGGCTTTCAACGCGGCGCTGTCGCCAATCAAGCCGCGTACTTCACGCCCGCTCTGCTTGGCGATACGTTCCACCAGTGAGTAGGCTTCCGGGTGAACGGCGCTGGCATCCAAGGGGTTATCGGCATTGTGGATACGCAGGAAACCCGCGCACTGCTCGAAGGTTTTGGCACCGAGGCGGCTCACCTCTAACAGCTCTTTACGGTTTTTGAAGGCGCCTTTGACATTACGCTGCGCAACGATATTTTCGGCCAGCGCAGTGCTCAGACCGGCTACCCGTGAAAGCAGTGCGCTGGAAGCGGTATTGAGGTCGACGCCCACGGCGTTAACACAGTCCTCAATGACGACTTCCAGGCTGCGCGACAGCTGCACCTGGGAGACATCGTGCTGGTATTGGCCTACGCCAATCGACTTGGGCTCGATTTTAACCAGCTCAGCCAGTGGATCCTGCAGGCGGCGACCAATAGAGACGGCACCGCGCACAGTGACATCGAGATCCGGCATTTCCCGTGAAGCATACTCCGAGGCGGAGTAGACCGAGGCGCCTGCTTCAGAGACCATCACTTTGCTTAACCGGTGCGCTGGCGCCAGGGCTTTTAGTAGTTCGCCCGCGAGCTTGTCAGTTTCACGACTGGCGGTACCATTGCCCACCGCAATCAGCTCGACGCCGTACTGTTTCACCAGCTTAGCCAGCACGCTCAAGGCTTCATTCCACTGGTTTTGCGGCGCATGGGGGTAGATAGTGGTGTGATCGACAAATTGCCCAGTGGCATCGATCACCGCGACCTTACAGCCGGTGCGCTGGCCGGGGTCGATGGCAAGGGTGACTTTCTGCCCCGCCGGCGCGGCCAGCAGCAGGTCTTTTAGATTAGCCGCAAACACTTCAATGGCGGTAAGCTCAGCCTGCTCACGTAGGCGACCCAGCAGCTCGGTCTCCAGGGCAGTGTAAAGCTTCACCCGCCAGGTCCAGCGGACGACTTCGGCTAACCACTTATCCGCCGGGCGGCCCTGGTCGCTGATGCCAAACTGCTTGGCAATCGCCAACTGGGCGGGGTGAATGGGGGCCTCGTCTTCGCCGGGCAGTCGAATCGACAGGCTCAACACGCCTTCGTTACGCGCCCGGAACATTGCCAAAGCGCGGTGTGATGGCGCTTTGGCGAGTTTCTCATCGTGTTCGAAATAGTCGGAGAACTTGGCGCCCTCCTGCTGCTTACCCTCCAGCACCCGGGCGCTAAGCTCGCCCTCTTGCCACAGCCGTTCACGCAGTTGGCCGATGAGCTCGGGATCCTCGGCGAAGCGCTCCATCAAGATCTGCTTGGCGCCATCCAGAGCGGCCTTGGCATCTTCGATGGCAGGAATATCGCCTTCTGCTGGGCGCAGATAGTTTTCCGCTTCGCTTTCCGGATTAAGCGTTGGATCGGCAAGCAGCGCATCCGCCAGCGGCTCAAGCCCTGCTTCGCGAGCGATTTGCGCTTTGGTGCGGCGTTTTTTCTTAAACGGCAGGTATAAATCTTCCAAGCGTTGCTTGGTCTCGGCAGCGTCGATGCTGGCTTTCAGCGTAGCATCGAGCTTGCCCTGCTCATCAATGGCGACAAGTACCGCGGCGCGGCGCTCTTCCAACTCACGCAGATAGCGAAGCCGTTCATCCAACTGGCGCAGCTGGATATCGTCCAGCGCGCCGGTGACTTCTTTACGGTAACGGGCAATGAAGGGCACTGTGGCGCCGCCATCCAGCAGCTCCACCGTGGCGGACACTTGCTCGGGACGCACACCAAGCTCAGTGGCCAGGCGGGAAATAATACGCTGATTGACATCCATAAATTGCAACTAACTCATGCAGCATTTTTTAGTGCCAACAAGGTATCACAAACGCGCCACGGCTGGCATGACTTGCGGCTTCAGCGTCGCCACCCGTGGTCATCCCAGAACGGGCGGCGTGACTCGCGCTGTACGTCATCGCGGCTGATGCCAATATCTTTCAGCATGTCATCGCTCAAATGGCGCAAGGAATCCCGCTCGCGACGCAATTGGTACCAGCGATAAATTCTTTCCCGCCAGGTGATGCTGGGTTGCTTCTCAGCAGATTGGCACTGTTGGTTCTGCAAGCAGTGTAGCGAGCGCTCCATTTCAACCTCCCTCCGCCGCCAGCAACGGCGTGGTAAATAAGTGTTGAAGGAAGTATTGAACAGCGCCTAAAATCAATCCAACGAATACTCCTTATGTTCAACATCAAAAAGATTGATAGCCATGGCCACACTACCCACCATCGATCATGAGCTGCTGCGCACCTTTGTGGCCATTGTCGACCAGGGCGGCTTCACCCGCGCCGCTCAGACGGTAAACCGCACTCAATCAGCCGTCAGCATGCAAATCAAGCGGCTGGAAGAGGATGTTATTCAGCGCCCACTGTTTGTGCGTCAGAATCGCCAGCTGCTGTTAACCAGCGAAGGGCATACGCTGCTGGGTTATGCACGCAAAATTCTTTCATTGCAGGGAGAAGCGCTGACGCTGCTGCGCCAGCCGGATATGGTGGGCCGTGTGCGACTGGGGGTGCCGGATGACTATGTGATGCGTTTTCTGCCCGGCATTCTGAAAACCTTCTCCCAAGCCTGGCCGCTAGTGGATGTGGATGTGCACTGCGCCCCCTCGTCGGTACTCTCCCAGCAGCCGCAAGGGAGCCTAGACCTGATTATTATGACGCGGGAGATAGGCGACGAAGTTGGCACCATTTTAAGGCGTGAGGCTACCGTGTGGGTCTCGGCTGAGAGCCATTGCACACATTTACAGACGCCAGTACCCCTTGCCATGTTTGAGGCTCCCTGCTTTTGTCGGCGTCATGCCTGCAATGCACTGGATCGCGCAGGCCGGGCCTATCGAGTCGCTTACAGCAGCCCGAGCTTGGCGACGTTACAGGCGGTTGTGGGGGCGGGCTTGGCAGTGTCTGCCTGGATGCGCAGTTTAGTCACCGCCGACATGCAGATATTGGGTAAAAAAGATGGGTTTCCCGAACTGCCGGAAGCGTCCATCGTTTTGCAGCACACCTCCGCCACCCAGTCACCGATTATCGACAGCCTGGCCG
This sequence comes from Halomonas sp. IOP_14, assembly GCF_021021315.1. NCBI lineage: Bacteria > Pseudomonadati > Pseudomonadota > Gammaproteobacteria > Oceanospirillales > Halomonadaceae > Halomonas > Halomonas sp. IOP_14. Next base: position 40,525 of record NZ_JAINWD010000049.1, read on the forward strand.
AGCATATTGTTGAAGGGTTTAGGCTTTAATCAGTTAGATGCACGTACCCGTAGCGCGTATATGGACTCCTCCTCGTCTGCAAGCACAAAAGGTCA
>NZ_JAINWD010000005.1:0-19750 GCF_021021315.1 Halomonas sp. IOP_14
TTATGAGGCTGTAGCTATACTGACGTGTAACTGCGCAAACCTACGGAACTAGCTGAATTTTTAAGCTTCTAGAGACAGTAGACTTTTTATTTATCAAGCATTACGCCCGGCGAATCCGCTGAAAGCACCAATAGAGGACTGCATCAAAAATAACGGAATATTGCTGCTTACGTTTATCATCCTGCTTCTGCTCGACAGGGACGATACCTTGGGATGCTATCTTATCTGCCCGCTTCTCTCGCGCTTGAGCAAGGCTCACCTCGGGATAAAAATACCCTGGCTGATCATGTTGCGCTTGCCATTGGGACGTGTGTAGCGCAAACGCCATCCACGACTGCCATTGGTTGAGATCCTAAGTTCTAATCCCATGCCATCTGAGAGGGTAATAATTTTCGTGCCGGGCTTAGTTGCGTTTATTTGTCGGATAGTTAGCACCATGGAGGTATACCGAGTATTTCCGAATGAAGGCATATACCGGAATGTATACCGTTTAGCAGCGGGATTTGGAAGGAATGGAGAGGAGCTAAAAACCTTGTATTTCAGAGTATTGTACTCTTTTTTTGGCCTTCTCAGGACTTCTCAAGATAGCCCGCTGGCGTCCCTGGCAGGAGTCGAACCTGCGACCTGCCGCTTAGGAGGCGGCTGCTCTATCCTACTGAGCTACAGGGACTAACGTCGTCCAAACTTGCGGGCGCGTAGTATAACGCGTCAGCTTAGGCAGGGCCAACCGAGTTGCGCTATTCAACTCTATATCCAGCCGAGTAAACGCAGCGCGAAGACACCCAGCGTAACGGTAACGCTCGCCATTAGGGTGGTAATGGCGATGATATTGGCGGCCAGAGCCACATTGCCGCCTATTGCTTTGACCATTACAAAACTTGCGGCAGCGGTGGGGCTGGCAAAGAACAGAAACAGTAAGCCCAGTTGTTCGCCGGAAAAGCCCACCAACCAGGCCGCCACGGTGGAGAGCACCGGTAGTGTTACCATCTTCATCAAGCTAGCGCCAAGTGCCACTTGGCTGCTGTCACGCATGCTCGACACGGAGAGCGTCGCACCAATACAAATCAGCGCCAACGGTAGTGTTAACGAGGCAAAATAGTTTCCTGAGGTAATCACCCAACTGGGCAGTGGGATCGACAGCGCGGTAAAGGGTAATGCTGCAAATACGGAAATAATGAGTGGGTTTTTCGCTACATGTTTGAGCAGGCTGCGCCAATCGGTGGATTGACCAGGTTGGTAAAATGCCAGCACGATGACCGAAAGCGCGTTATACATCACGATGACCACGCCCAGCAAAAGACTGCCCGCTGACAAGCCATAGTTACCGTACATGCCCGCCGCTAGCGCCAAACCCACTATCCCACAATTGCCGCGAAACGCGCCTTGAACGTAAATACCACGATCCTGAGGTGCTACACGGTAGCGCGCCCAGCCCCAACTGAATAAAAACTGTCCCAGCGTTGCCACAGCAAAAAACAGCATCAGCGAAACGTCCAGCGCAACGCTTAGGTCAGCTTTAATCAAACTAAGGAAGATCAGCGTGGGGAGTGTTGCTTTGAATACCAGCGCAGAAGCGGTCGAGACGAAGGCACTATCAATCCATTTCAAGCGCTTAAGGCCCAGGCCTACAAACACCATCGCAAAGACAGGCAGCGTGACATCCAGCGTGCGGGCAAACAGTTCAAGTAGGTTCACAACAGTATCTCAGTCAGCCTTGATTTTAAAAACTGGCTTCTAACGACAAGTTCAGCATCTGCTTATACTCTACTGCTGGACATGTTTTGTCGACTGCTAAGCACGCCAAGCCACTGCACAGGCTTAGAGTGCTTATATGAGAAACTATTTGGGCGAATCGAAAAGCGCCATTACGTCATCGTTATTGTGAGGCATATTGACAACTACCCCATCGCGTCCCATCCCTTTGGCTTTGTAACTACCGGCATCGGCCCGTGCCAGAACGTCAGACACATTAGAATCCTCTTCATCAAAGGTGGTAACGCCAATACTGAGTGTAACCATGTACTCTTTGCCTTCATGGGTAACAGAGATTTCCCCTACCGACTGACGCAGGGATTCAGCGATTCTCCTTGCCTGAGCCAAGGTGCAGCTGGGGAGCAGCACACCAAACTCATCTCCCCCTTGGCGCGCCACATGGTCGCTACGGCGGACTTCCCAGGCAACCACCTGAGCAATGCGGCGCAACATCTCATCGCCTAGAGCATGGCCACCTTCATCATTGATGGGTTTGAAGTGATCCAAATCAAACAACAAAAGAGCTGAAGGCGTGCTGGTTTTTTGGAAATCGGCAAAGGCTTCTTCTAGGCGGCGCTCAAAGCCCCTACGATTCAACAGGCCGGTTAACGGGTCATGTTCAGCTTCCCAGCGCTGAATGGCTTCCTGCTCCCTACGCTCGGTAATATCTTTAACTACACCCACTAAACCAAGGGTATGGCCATCTTGAGAAAGCGTGACTACCCGCGCATGTATATCTAGCCAAAGAAGTTCGTTATCACTGCGCAAAAAACGCAATTGGCGGACAAAATCACTACCGGTGCGCAGGCTATGTAGCCACATGTCTTTAGCCCCATCACGATCAGACATGTGGATCTGCTTAAGCCAAGATTCCATAGGCGAACCTGGAAGAATACCCAGCATATCGAGTAGCGCAGGGTTCATGTAAGTAATGTCACCTTTCATATTAGCGACAAACATACCCTGCGGCGCGGCATTCAGTACCGAGTCAAGAAACGCCTCGCGCTCTTGAAGATTGCCTAACAACAGCTGCCGTTCATCTTCCACTCGGTTAAAGGTGCTCGCCACCTGCTGTAGCTCTTGCATCTTGGTAGCCAAACTGACGCTCTCACGGTGCCCTAAACCCACCTCGCCAATCTGTTTCTCCAAATGCCTCAACGGTGTAAGCACTCGTCCCAACATCCACCACAGCAAAGGGAACATAAGTAAAACAAGCACAACCCATGTCCACCAAAGCTGCTTGATAAAATCTGCTAGGGGAAGTTGTGCTTGGGAAATAGGCACGTAAAGGCCAACGATCCAACCAGCAGGCCAAATCTGCGCATAAGATTGCAGCCCCATTTCCCCGCTCACAAGCCGACCTACAGCATCACCTTCCCAACCATCCAGCGCCAAATCCAGCCATGGGTTCAATGCCTTACTGGGTACAGAAGCATTAATTAATGAATTTTCAGGATGGTATAAGACTTTACCCGAGGCAGTAGCAACACCTGCATAGCCTTTTTCACCCAAGCGAACTTTAGCTAAACGGCTAAATATCCCTCCTGAATCCAAGCTAAGGACACCTCCAATAAAACCGTCAAACTCGCCTTGCTTGGTAAATCGTGGCACGCCCACTAGCACCATCGGCATACCGCTCGCACGACCGACAAAGGGCTCGCTAACATAGGGTCGGCGAATACCACGAAGCATATGAAAATACTCAAGCTCAGAGGTGTCGAGCCCTACGCGACCAACGATTGCAGGCCAATCAGCAATAACCTCACCATCACTGTTAGCAACCACAATCCCCTCAAACAAAGCTAGTAGGCTATCGTTCTGCTGCAGTTGATAGCTGATCCAGCTCGCATCCTCTGTGGTGCCAATCATTTCGCTTAAGCGTTCTAATGCTTGGAAGCGCATCTCAATTTGTTGGGTCACCTCATCAGCAAGTAGAGTGGCTTCATAGCGCAAGTGCGACATATTAGTCTCTTGCACCATAGTCTTTCCGACTTGCCACGCCATACCCAGCACCAACGCGATCAGCAACAGCAAAGTAAAGGAGAGCCCCAGCAAAAGGCGCCCCTTCAAGGAACTGAAAGAAAATAGATTCTTTAGCAGACAGGCAAAGCGCACCGACTATCCTTTTTATGCATACTTTACTTTAATTCCAGATCCTAGAGAACGGTATTAAGGGCACATAGAGTAAGCGAATCTACCAAAAAAGTGACAACCATGCGCGTTGAATAAATCAAACTTAAGGTAATTTTTTTTATCATGCAAATAGTTGCTATGCATCGAAAAAATAGTGAGTACTCACAACGCCTGAATTGATAACCCCCTCCAATTAACGTATGTTCGCCCGCCTACCCCTAATCCTGTTACCTCAAAGCGGCCTCATGTATGGCGAAACGAACGGCAGGTTACACGTCCCCAGGTATTCGCAAGCTGGCTACCTTGCCTGCGCTACTGCCCGAATTTGACCAATTCGTCCGAATAAGCTCCCTTAAAAAGATGCCCGAGGCAGTGATTGGATGGGGATTAAAACCCACCAGCGTAAGCGCTAGGCAGTATGCCCAACGCCATCAACTGATCTATATCGCATTAGAAGATGGCTTTTTACGCTCGTTAGGGCTAGGCGTAAATGGCTTTCAGCCGCACAGTTTGGTAGTCGATGAGACCGGCATTTATTACGACGCCTCACGCCCTTCTGATTTGGAAAACTGGCTCAACACAACCAGTTTCAACAATGAAGAGTTAGAGCAGGCTGAACGATGCATGGCATTGATCGCTCGCTATCGGCTCTCCAAATATAACCACTCCCCCGATCAGCCGATTAACGATGCCAGCCGGGCGAGTGTATTAGTGGTCGACCAAACCGCTGGGGATGCTTCAATTCACTATGGGGGCGCTAGCGCTAGTAGCTTCAACCAGATGCTTGAGGCGGCATTAGCAGAGCACCCCGACGCCGAGATATTAGTCAAGATCCATCCTGACGTTATCGCGGGTAAAAAACAGGGCCACCTACTTAACGCCGCAGACCACCCGCGCTGCAGGGTCATCGGTGAAGACCTCAACCCCTGGGCGCTATTTGACCAGATTGACCACGTTTACGTCGTGACCAGCCAGCTCGGCTTTGAAGCACTGCTGGCCGGAAAGCAGGTGCACTGCTTTGGTATTCCGTTTTATGCAGGTTGGGGGCTTACCCATGATCAACTGCCCTGCCACCGCCGTCGTGTAAAGCGCACCTTAGTTGAGGTCTTTGCCGCCGCCTATTTACGCTATTGCCGCTACGCTAACCCTTACACTCAGCAGCCTGCCACGCTGGAAGAGACCATTGCCTTGATCGCCGATCAAAGGCGCCAGCAGGAGCGCTATCGGGGAAGCTGGCGAGCATGCGGGTTCTCTACTTGGAAGCGTCGCTTTATTGGCGACTTTCTAGGCGCCTTCGCACGCGTGAACTATCAAGCGAAGCTTCCCGAGAGCGAGCAGCCCGATGAACGGCTGCTGGTATGGTCAAGCCGTATTGATGCAGACTTTAAATGCCAGCACGCCCAACACATGGAGAAGCTATGGCGCATGGAAGATGGGTTCATTCGTTCAGTGGGGCTGGGAGTCGATCTTACTCAGCCGTTGTCGCTGGTGATTGATTCACAGGGTATCTACTACGACCCCAGCCAACCCAGTGATTTAGAGACGCTGCTCAATAGCGCCCCCTTTAGCGACGACCTGCTGCAACGTGCGCTGCAGTTACGTAAGCGATTAGTGGCGCTCAAACTCTCCAAGTACAACGTACGTGGAAAGTCGGGGATCGAACTGCCCAAAGGGCGTTACACCATACTGGTGCCTGGCCAAGTAGAGAGCGACGCCTCGATTGCCACCGGCTCGCCACACATTAACACCAATAGCGGGCTGTTAAGGGCAGTGCGGGAAGCACATCCAGATGCCTTTATTGTCTATAAAGCCCATCCCGATGTATTGAGCGGTGCGCGTGTCGGAGCACTCGATACCGATGCCAAACGCCTGTATGATCTAGACGCCAGCGATATCGACATCGCAACCCTTTTAGAGCGCGTCGATGCAGTGCATACGATGAGCTCTTTAACCGGCTTTGAAGCACTTTTGCGCAAACGAGAAGTCAGCACCTACGGCCTACCGTTTTATGCTGGCTGGGGCTTAACTCAGGATGCGCTTAGCTGCCCACGCCGTACGCGTTCACTCTCGCTGGATGCCTTGGTCGCCGGCACCCTGATTCTCTATCCCGGCTATGTAGACCCAACGACTCGCCAGCTATGCAATGCTGAAACCGTCGTCAGCCTGTTGGAACAGGCAAGAGCACACAAAAACACCCTTACATGGAAACAGCATCTCTACCGCTGTTATCGTAATTTGTTGATCGGAAGGCATTGAGTTGAAGCATCAGAAGCGTGCATTCTTATTTTTGCAGGGCGTTTGCTCACCTTTTTACCAGCGCTTAGCCAAGCGCCTGGTGAACGATGGGCACCGTGTCGTTAAGGTCAACTTCAATGCGGGCGATATCGCCTACTGGCAGCGCACCCACGGCCAAAGCCATCTGTTTCGTGGCCCTACCGCTGAACTACCTGGCTATATCAAGTCACTCTGGCAGCGGTACGCGATCACCGACCAAGTAGTATTTGGTGATCGTCGCCCGATTCATCGCCCAGCAGTGGATAACGCCGCCGCGGCCGGTATACGCACCCACGTATTTGAAGAGGGCTACTTTCGCCCGTTCTGGATCACACTGGAGCGCGAAGGCGTTAACGGCCACTCGCTACTGCCCCGTGACCCAAGTTGGTTTTATGAAACCGGCAAAGCACTGCCCGAACTACCCGCCCCTGTGCGTTTTCGCTCCTCGTTTAAAATTCGCGCCATGCACGATGTGGGTTACCACTTGGCCGGGCTAGCCAATCCGCTGGTTGCGCCGCACTACCGCAATCACGCGCCGATCACCGCGCCGGTCGAGTACGCGGGCTACCTGAAGCGCTTTGCTCAGTTAAAAGCCGCTTGGAAAAAACGCGATGCCGAACGCATCAAAGCGTTGATCGAAAGTGGCCGCCCCTACTTTATGCTGCCGCTGCAGCTAAATAGCGATGCGCAAATTCGCGATCACTCTCCCTACGCCAATATGCAGGAAGTGATGGACGATGTGATGGCTTCGTTCGCCAAGCACGCGCCCAGCGATTCTCAGCTGTGTATTAAGAACCATCCTTTGGATATGGGCTTGGTCAATTACCCCAAGATCATCAAGCAGCTTGCCGAACGCCATGGTCTGCAAGGGCGCATCGTCTATCTAGAGTCTGGGGATCTCAACGCCCTGCTCAAACACGCCAAGGGCAATGTCACCGTTAACAGCACCGTGGGCATCGTTTCACTGGAGAAGAACTGCCCCACCTACGCGCTTAGCGACCCGATCTATAATCTGGATGGGCTAACCTATCAAGGTGGCTTAGCGGATTTTTGGCAGCAGCCGCAGCCGCCTAACAGCGAGCTATTTGGTTATTTTCAAAAGACCGTGATGCATGCCGTTCAAGTTAACGGTGGCTACTACTGCCAGCCCGGTATCGATTTAGCCGTGGATAACGCCGCCCGCATACTCGAAGCCTGCCCATCGCCGTTGGAGAAGCTTCTGTGAACGTTGTTGTGAAAGAAGCTGCAAAAGAGGCTGAGAGCCCATCTCTACACTCACGCTGCGTGCTGATCACTGGCGCCACCGGCGCGATTGGGGGCGCCTTGGCAAACGCCTATGCCGATCCCAGCACCCACCTAGTATTGCACGGACGCCAGCAGGAGAAGCTAGAGGCGCTTGCCACCACTTGCCGCCAAAAAGGTGCCCAGGTCACTCTCTCAACCATCAATCTAACCGATGACCACGCCCTGAAAAGCTGGCTAGCCGAAGTCTGCGCCCAACAGGTACCGGACATTTTGATTGCCAATGCGGGCAAAAACACCCACCCCCAAGGGCCTGATATCTTAGAGCCCTGGGCAGACGTGCAGGCGCTGTTGGATATCAACCTGAAAACCCCCATCGCCATGGTGCAACACCTAGTGCCAGCCATGCAGACCCGCGGCAGCGGTCAATTGGTGCTGATCAGCTCGCTTGCCGCATGGCACGGTTTACCGACCACCCCCAGCTATAGCGCCAGCAAAGCAGGCATCAAAGCCTATGGCGAAGGGCTGCGCGGGCTACTCGCGCCTCACGGTATCGGCGTCACAGTGGTCATGCCCGGCTATGTTACCTCACCGATGTGCGAGGCCATGCCCGGCCCCAAACCCTGGGAGTGGCCGCCCGAGCGCGCGGCCAAGGTCATTAAACGCGGTATCGCCGCAAACCGTGCGCGCATCAGCTTCCCCTTCCCACTTAATTTTGGCACCTGGTGGCTGGCGGTACTGCCCGCAGGGGTTTCGCAATGGTTGATCGAGCGACTGGGCTTCAACCACTCAGGAGACACACCCCATGATTAGCGCGCTGATATGGCCGCTACTCGTGGGGCTATTGATCAGTGGTCTGTTTGAAGCCCTGCTTAGCCCTCGGCCGCGCCCATTTTGGCAGCGTGGAGCAGCGGCCAATAGTGTCCACCTTGGCTCATGGCTTCTACTTTTCGGGCTGCTGGTATTGTTACTCCAGCGCCCCTGGTTTGCGGTGATGGTGTGTCTCTCGCTGCAACTAGTCGTAGTACAGTCGAGCAACGCCAAATCGCATACGCTCAACGAGCCGTTTATCTGCCATGACTTTGAATACTTCTGGGACGCTATCCTGCACCCGCGCCTTTACGTGCCCTTTTTCGGCGTAGGTTTGGCGATTGCCGCCAGCAGCGCCGCCGTAGTGGCAATTGGTGGATTCTTTTACTGGGAAGGGTCGCTGGTCACTAGCGAGGGCGCCAACCGCTTTCTAACCAATGCGCTGGGATTAATAGCCTTGGGCTCGCTGCTGCTTGCTGTTAGTGTCCGCAGGCTGCCCGCCATCGTCTTACAGCCCATAGACGACATGCACCGTTTAGGGCTTTTCGCTAGCCTATGGTCCTACGGCGTGGCGCTAATGCGCGCTCCCGTTCCGACGCCAGAGCAATCGCCCTTCCACGCTTTAACACCGGTAGCGAGCGCGCATCAGGGCAAACAGCCACTGCCCAACGTGGTGCTGGTGCAGAGTGAATCGTTTTTCGACCCTCGGCCCTGGTGTGAAGAGGTCGATGCCAGCCTGCTTCACCATTTCGACATCACTCGCGCAAACGCCACCCTGCATGGCGCATTAAACGTGCCCGCCTGGGGTGCCAATACAGTGCGTACCGAGTGCGCGGTATTAACGGGCATTGCACCCGACCACTGGGGCATTCGCCAGTTCAACCCTTACCGCACGCTTGCCCGCCATCCAATGCCCAGTTTAGCGAGCGCGCTAAAAGCGGCAGGCTATCGCACGGTTTGTGTGCATCCGTACCTGGCGAGCTTCTATTTTCGTCACAAGGTGATCCCCCAATTAGGCTTTGACCACTTTATAGATATCAATGCCTTCCAGAGCAGCGACAAAAACGGTCAATACGTTAGTGACCAGGCAGTGGCACGAAAAATTGGACGGCTGCTTGAAGATGACGATAATAGACCGCTATTTGTATTTGTTATCACCATGGAAAATCACGGCCCGCTACATTTAGAAGCACCGAACCAAGCAACGTTAGCCGATACGCTGCCCGGCGCTCCTTGGCCGTTACCCGATCATCTGCGTGACTTAGCGGTCTATTTGCAGCATTTGAGTGAATCCGACAAGATGTTGGTAAGCGTTAAAAATTCGCTGAATACTGCAAAGCGACCGGGCCTGCTAGGCTGGTATGGGGATCATGTTCCCATTCTTCCTGAGGCGTATGCACACTTCACGCCGCCTGATGGCCGCACTCCCTACATGGTATGGTCAACAGAGAGTTGGGTAACAGCAGGGGTAGGGGCAGCAAACGCTTACGAGCCATTTGAGCTAGCCGCAAACGAACTTGGTGTCCAGTTATTCAAACAGGTGTTTGGACACGATATAAGTAGCGATGTGATCAAGGTAGAACCAGAACCTCAGGAGCAAGAATGACTAAACGCGTTGCCATCATCGGCGCCGCCCATCGTTTCCCCGGCACCACCCCTGAAACGTTCTGGCAGGATCTGCAAGCCGAAAAAGATTTAGTGACTGAAGTGGCCGCTGACCGCTGGAGCCACGACGTTTTTATGCACCCGGATAAGCGCCACCCGGGTACCAGCGTGACCTTTGCCGCCGGTAGCCTGGGCGATATCAGCGGGTTTGACGCTGAGTTTTTTGGTATTTCGCCTCGTGAAGCGGCCAATATGGATCCTCAGCAGCGCATGCTTCTAGAGCTCGCCTGGGAAGCCATGGAAGATGCCAGCATTCTGCCCAGCTCCCTGCGCGGCAGCCAGTGCGGGGTATTTTTGGGCGTGGCCAGCCTCGACTACTCTTATCGCATCGCGGACGATATGGCAGCGATTGATGCCTCCACCGCTACTGGCAACACCTCCAGCATCGCCTCGAATCGATTGTCTTACGTGTTTGACCTGCACGGCCCCAGCATGTCGCTGGATACTGCCTGCTCGTCCTCCATGGTGGCCTTTCACCAGGCCTGCCAATCGATTCGCAGTGGCGAAACCAGTATGGCGCTGGCGGGCGGCATCAGCCTGCACCTGCACCCCTATGGCTTTATCATCTTCTCTAAAGCCAGCATGCTTTCACCCACTGGCCGCTGTCAGGTATTCGATGAAGCGGGTAACGGCTATGTGCGCTCGGAAGGCGGTGGCATTTTCCTGCTTAAGGATTACGACCAAGCGGTAGCCGACGGCGACAATATTATTGCCGTAGTAGCAGGCTCCGCGGTGAACACAGACGGTCACAAATCTGGCCTAACGGTGCCTAACCCAAGCGCCCAAATTGATCTAATGAAGCGCGCCTATGAACAGGCGGGCATCTCGCCGGATGAAATCGACTACCTGGAAGCCCACGGCACCGGCACCGCCGTTGGCGACCCGATTGAAACCCGTGCGATTGGTGAAGCACTCGGCCAGCAGCGCAAAACGCCGCTGCTGATTGGCTCGGTAAAGAGCAACCTGGGCCACCTGGAAACCGCTTCCGGCGTAGCGGGTCTGGCCAAGGCGCTCTACAGCATTCAGCACCGCGAAGTCCCGGCCACGATTGGCATCCGCAAACTCAATCCGCGCATTAAGTTTGATGAGTGGAACATCTCAGTGGTCACCAAAGGCCAGCCGCTGAAAAAACAAGGCCGTCTGGTTATCGGCGTGAACTCCTTTGGGTTTGGCGGGGCCAACGCCCACGTTATTTTGGAAAGCCCGCCTGAACGGGTCAAACCTGAAACGCAGGCGCCAGACTCACCGCTACCGATTCACCTTAGCGCCCGCAGTGAAGCCGCGCTCAGCCAAAGCGCCGAAACGCTCGCCAACTACCTGCGCGAGAACGACTTACGCGAAAGTAGCGACATCAGCCTGTATGACATCGCTTATACGCTGTTCCACCACCGTGACCGGCATAGCCATGGCGCACTGCTGTTTGCACAAACGGCTGAAGAAGCCGCCACGCAACTCAGCGAGTTTGCCGCGGGTGAAACCAACAGCGTTACCACACTCGAGCGCTTGCCCGACGCAGTAGGCCCAGTGTTTGTTTATGATGGCAACGGCTGCCAGTGGGAAACCATGGGGCACGATCTGCTCAGCGATTCGCCGGTTTTCGCCGCGGCGATTGATCGAGTCGACGCACTCTTTCAGCAGCACGGGGATTTCTCGTTACGCGCCGAACTGGAAGGCCGCAATGGGGAGAACCGTTTCCCGCTAACTGAAATCGCCCAGCCAGCGCTGTTTGCACTGCAGGTGGCATTAACTGAGTGGCTGCACGACCAAGGCATTACGCCCACGGCAGTATTCGGTCACAGCGTAGGTGAAGTGGCCGCCGCCTGGGCCTGCGGTGCGTTGAGTCTGGAAGATGCGGTCAAAGTGATTTACTACCGCAGCGACTACCAGGGTAAAACCCGTGGCCTTGGCGAAATGACCGCGGTGGCCATGAGCGCTGACGACATCGCCGCGTGGCTAGAAAAGCCCGAGTTCAATCAGGTATGCCTGGCAGGTATTAACAGCCCGAAAGGCATTACGCTGGCGGGAGATAGCCAACAGCTAAGCGCTTTGGAAGCCGCCCTAGGCGAGCAGGATGTTTTTGCCAAACGCCTGCCCCTGGACTACGCCTTCCACAGCCCCGCGATGGACAGCATCCAAGCTGGGGTCATTGACGCGCTGGCCGATATTACCCCGAGTGCCACGCAGATTCCCTACTACTCCACCGTTACCGGTAAGCTGAGTGACGGGCTTGAGCTGGATGCCACCTACTGGTGGAAAAACATTCGTGAGCCGGTGCTGTTTGAAGCCGTCGCTATCGCGCTGATCGAACAAGGCACTAACGTCTTTGTAGAGATTGGCGCCCACCCCATTCTACGCCGCTACCTCAATGAGTCACTGCGCCAACTGGAGCGACCAGGGTTGGTATTCGGCACCATTGAGCGCCACAAGCCCGGCCTTGAAGGTTTGCAACGTAGCCTAAGCCAACTACTGCTGAGTGGTCTTAACCTGACTAGCCGACACTTCCCGGTGGTCGGTCAGCGTGTGCCGCTACCGCGCTATGCCTGGCAGCGCAGCCACCATTGGGTACACGGCACCAATGACGGCCAAGGCCTGCTGTCACGCTATTATCAGCACCCACTGCTGGGCTACCCGTTAGCGCAGCACGAACACACCTGGGAGAGCCAGCTCGACACCCAACGCCAGCCCTGGTTGGCCGACCATGTGGTGGGCGAAGGCGCGGTGTTCCCCGGTGCCGGTTTTGTGGAACTGACGCTGGCGGCGGCGCTGCAGCTAAAAGACAGCCCGTTGCTGGATATCGAAGAGTTGGAAATCCGTGCCCCGCTGCTGCTGGACGGCCCCTATGGCCGCACCATGCGGCTTAGCTACCTACCGGAAGATGGCCGCCTGGAGATCCACTCCCGCGAACCTGCCACCGGGGTAGAGTGGCAGTTGAATGCCGTGGCCCGCACCATGCGTGAAAGCCGTGGTTTCCTGCTCAACCGCACAGCGCCGGTGATGCCTACTCGTGCCCCGGACTACACGCTGGAAGATCACCTGCAGATGGCTGAGCGTATTGGCCTTCACTATGGCCCTGCCTTTCAGGCTATCTCCAGGGGCTGGATTGACGGCGATGCAGTGATTGGTGAAATAGCCCTGTCGGATGAAGTCCAGGCGCAGCTCAGCACATTGCACGTGCACCCCGGCATTCTGGATAGCGCCTTCCAGATGTTTATCCCACTGCTCGCGCAACATAGTGAGTTTGCCACCCAGCTCGCCTTTGTGCCGGTTCGCGTGGAACGTATTCAAGTGAATGCCCAGGCAGGCGTGCCGGTTATCGCCCGCGCCGTGATGGGTAAGCGCGCACCGCACTCCTTTACCGCCGATTTCGAGCTGTATGACGCCGCCGGTAACGCCGTTGCAGTACTGAGCAAAACCCGCTTCAAAGCGATTCGACTCAACCGCGCCCATCATCAGCACTTCAGCTATTTGGATGTTGAACTGACGCCGGCGCCGCTACACGCAGAACCGCTGGCACTACCTGCCGATGCGCTTGCTCGCCTTGCAGATATTGCCAATGTTTACGGCGAAAGCACCGGCCAGCGTTACGGCAACGAAGTCGCCCCTCTGCTCGATAGCCTTAGCGAAGCCTTTGCTCAGCAGGGTCTCGGCGTCGATAGCGAAGAAGCACAGCACTCGCCGGACGTTATCTGGCAACTGCTGGTGCAAGACTACCCCGACTACTTTGCGCCCATTCACCTGGTGGGCCGATTAGGGCTTCACCAACAGGCGCTGCGTAGCGGCACAAGTGACCTGGAAACCCTGGGCATTAGCCACGACCACTTGGCGCGATTAAACCGTGTGTTAGTGGGCGAAAGCGGCTGGCAAGCGTTGGCAGGCGAGTTAGCCGAGTTAATAGATGCGCTAATCGCAGAGCTCCCCGCCGGGCAGCGTTTGCAACTGCTCGAAGCAGGCCCCAGCGCGCCAGCGTTGGGCGAACGCCTACTGGAACGCAGCGCTCAAGCGCTGTATCACGACCTTACCCATTACCGCGTGATCACCACCCTCGACAGCACGCGCCATCAGGCAGAACAGCTGCAAGAGCGTTTCCCGCTGATGGATATGCAGCACCTTGGCCAAAACGAGGTTGCTGCGCTAACCGCCCCCATCGGTGTTGAAAAGGCTCAATTGGCGTTTGTAAGCGTGGATATCACCCACCCGGCCGCCACGCGTCAGTTAATCGAAGCATTACCTGAGCAACTCGCCCCTGGCGCCCAGGTCATGCTGATTGGTATCGCCCCAAGTCGCTGGCTGGATGATCTGCTGGCCACGCCCGGCATCGATCAAACCGCCTTGGAGCAAGATACGCTCATTAGCTGGCTAAACGACCAGGGCTTTGTGGTCTCCGCGCCGATGGCGCTGGAAGAGAGCGACAGCGGCGCCTACCTGCTCCACGCCCACTACCCGTTAGCAGCGGCAGACAACGAGTCCAATACGGCCCAACGGCGTCACTTGGTGGTCGCCGACCACAACAGTGAAGCGCTGGCGGCCAATCTGGTCGAGGCACTGCAATCGCAAGGCGCTTCCGCGCTGCTCAGCGTTAGTCAGAGTGCACCTGCTGAGCTGCTGGCTCATGCACTGTCTCAACCTGCATTGGCTCAACCTGAAATGGCCCAAGCCGCACCTGATAATCAGGGCGAGCTAACCCTCAATGTGATTGACCTGCGTGGTTTGGGCGCGAATAGCACTGAAGCGCAAACCGCCCGCTGTAATCACGCTTTGCAGTGGACGCTAGCCTTAGAGCAGCACTCGTTTGCTGCCTCTTTGTGGTTGGTGACCAACGGGGTAAGCGCTCTATGGCAGACAACGTCACCCGCCAGCGCGACAGACGCCCCTGGCGATGCCGTGCTGTGGGGTTTTGGCCGCTCGCTAGCCAACGAAGCCGTCGGCCATAGCGTCTATCTACTGGATATACCTGCAGCGGTCAGCGAGCCTGCGTTACACGCCTGGGCCACCCTACTGACTCAACCAGATAGCGAAAACGAAGCGCTGATCGATAACCAGGGCCATCGCTTTGCGACGAGGCTGCGCACCCTGCCCGCGCCGCACCCAGCTGCGGAAGGGCAAACTAATGAGCAGACTAAGCAGCCGCATCAGGCGATGTCACTGGGCTTTGCCATGCCCGGCCAGCTGCGCCAATTAACCTGGCGCCCGCGCCCGTTGCCACAAGTCAGTGCCGACGAGGTGGAAATTAGTGTTAAGGCCACCGGGCTTAACTTCCGCGATGTGATGTACACCCTGGGTTTGCTCTCCGATGAAGCGATAGAGAACGGCTTCGCCGGCCCCACCCTCGGCCTTGAGTTTTCAGGCGTGGTCAAGGCCGTGGGCAGCAACGTCACCCACGTGGCGCCGGGGCAAGCCGTGGTCGGCTTCGGCCCTGCCAGCTTTAGCGACAAGGTCATTGCCAACCAGCACGCCGTTGCAGCACTGCCGGAAGGCATTAGCTTTGCCGCCGCGGCGACGATTCCGACGACCTTCTTCACGGTCTACTACGCGCTCAAGCATCTGGCGCGAGTCGAACCTGGCGAAAAAATCCTGATTCACGGCGCCGCGGGCGGCGTGGGCATTGCAGCGCTGCAAATCGCCCAGTGGCTGGGAGCGGAAATTTACGCCACGGTGGGCTCCGAAGAGAAGCGCGACTTCCTGCGTCTGATGGGCATCGAGCGACTCTATGACTCGCGCTCACTCACCTTCGCCGAAGAAATCCTGGAAGACACCCAGGGCGAAGGCGTGGATGTGGTGCTAAACTCCCTGGCCGGGGAAGCGATCAACCAGAACCTGCGCGCCCTGCGCCCGTTCGGCCGCTTCCTGGAGCTGGGCAAACGCGATTTCTACGAAAACACTCATATTGGCCTGCGCCCGTTCCGCAATAACCTCAGCTACTTCGGTATCGACTCCGACCAGCTAATGAAGGTGCAGCCTGCGCTGACACAACGCCTGTTTGGCGAGATGATGGCGCTATTTAACGACGGTACCTTAAGCCCGCTGCCGTTTACCTCGTTTAGCCACACCCAGGTAATCGACGCCTTCCGCTACATGCAGCAGGCGCGCCAGATCGGCAAAGTGGTAGTGACCTATGAACAACCCATAGCGCCACCCAAGAACGAGGTGTTGGGCACGGCAGCGATGCAGCTTTCCGCAGATGCCAGCTACCTGGTCACCGGCGGCCTGGGTGGCTTTGGGTTAAGAACTGCTCAGTGGCTGGTAGAGAAAGGCGCGCGGCAGTTGATCCTACTCAGCCGCAGCGGCCCCACCAGTGAAGAGGCTCAGGCAGCCATTGCGTCGTTTGAACAGCAAGGCGTTACGGTACTCGCCGCCGCCTGCGATATTACCGACCGCACTGCGCTGGCCGATGTGCTGGAGCGCGCCAAGGGTGAACTAGCACCGCTGCGGGGCATTGTGCACGCCGCCACGGTGATCGACGACGGTTTGATTCGCAACCTGGATGCCGAGCGCATTCAGAAAGTGTTAGCGCCCAAAATCGATGGCGCCCGCCACCTGGACGCACTCACCCGCGAGGCGGAACTGGAGTTCTTCGTGCTCTACTCATCGGCCACCACCCTGTTCGGCAACCCCGGCCAGGCCAACTACGTGGCCGCCAACCACTGGCTGGAGGCGTTCGCCGCCAATCGCCGTGCCGCGGGTTTACCAGCCACCTGCGTACGCTGGGGCGCCATTGAGGATGTCGGCTTCCTGGCTCGTAACACCCGCACCCGTGATGCGCTACAAGAGCGCCTGGGCGGCTCCGCCTTGCGCTCCGATGATGCACTAAAAGTGCTCGAACAAATGTTGCTGGCCCCTGGACCAAGCCTAGGTGTGCTGGAACTAGAGTGGGGTGCGCTTGCTCGCTTCCTACCCACTGCCGAAGCGCCGCGTTTTAACGAAATTGCCCGCGCCAGCGACGACGACGGCAGCGCGGATGCAGATGATGACATCAGCGCCCTGCTCGCCGACCTCTCACCCGAGGAGCTGCACAGCACGGTCACCGATCTACTGCGCGCCGAGCTGGCCAGCATTCTGCTGATTGATGAAGAGAAGCTCGATATTCACCGCTCGGTCTACGATATGGGCTTCGACTCCCTGATGGGCGTTGAGCTAATGACCGCTATCGAGAACCGCTTGGGCGTTCAGGTGTCAGTGATGGTGCTCAGTGAAGCATCGACACTCGACAAACTGGCGGGCGTGCTGATTCAGAAAATGCATCAGCACGACGATGTTGAAGACGCTCCGCAAGATGCGATAGCCTCACTGGCCGCACAACATGGCACTGAAGATTTAGGCCCTGAAGGGTTCACCACTGAGCCTACGTCCGCTTCCTCATCACCCGCGACTGAGACTCCATGACCGCCAAGCGCTCTGAACTGAAACAGCAATTGTTGGAACAAGCACGCCGGCGTACTACGCCGCGTGCTGCCAGCGCCACGCCCTCTTCCAATGGGCAAGGCGGAGAACAACGCACGGTGCCCGAGCGCTTCACGCGCTTTGATGCCCAGCCGGGCTATCAGCAAATCGCCATGATGCGCCAGGCCGCCGATCAGCTGGGCCTGGTCGACCCATTCTTCAAGGTCCACGAAGGCACCGCCGGGGCGACCAGCGTGATCAATGGGCAGACCTGCATCAACTTTGCCAGCTACAACTACCTCGGCTTCTCAGGCGACCCGCGCATTAATCAAGCCGCCTGCGATGCCGTGGCGCGTTACGGCACCTCGGTTTCCGCCAGCCGCGTGGTCTCCGGCGAACGGCCTATCCACCAAGAGCTGGAGCAGGCCCTGGCCACTGCCTACGACGTTGAAGATGCAGTGGTATTTGTGAGCGGTCACGCCACCAATGTCTCCACGCTGGGACACCTGCTGGGCCCTAAAGATTTAGTGCTCCACGACGAGTATATCCATAACAGCTCGTTGGTTGGCGCGCAGCTTTCCGGCGCCAAGCGCATGTCGTTTAGCCATAACGACACCGGCGCGCTGGAAGCACTGCTGGCCCGGCATCGGCATCAGTTTGAACGCGTGCTGGTGGTAATCGAAGGGCTCTACAGCATGGATGGCGACATCCCTGAGCTGCCGCGTTTTATCGAACTGAAGCAACGCTATCAAGCCTGGCTGATGGTCGATGAAGCCCACTCCTTTGGGGTCATGGGCGACACCGGCCTGGGGCTGCGCGAGTATTTCGATATCGACCCGCGCGACGTGGATATCTGGATGGGCACCATGAGCAAAACCATGGCAGGCTGCGGCGGCTATATCGCAGGCAGCAAGCCGCTGGTGGAAACACTACGCTACCTGGCCCCCGGCTTTCTCTACAGCGTGGGCATGCCCGCCCAAGTCGCCGCCCCCTCGCTAGCCGCGCTGCAGCTGATGCAGCAAGAACCCGAACGGGTTCAGCGCCTGCATGCTGTTTCGCGCTACTTTCTTGAACAGGCCACTGCCCGCGGCTTGGATACCGGCAAAAGCATCGGTGCCGCGGTCGTACCGGTGATTATTGGCAGCTCCGCGGCGGCTGCCCGGCTTTCTAACGCATTGTTAGAACAGCACATCAACGTACAGCCGATTCTGCACCCAGCGGTACCCGAAAAAAGCGCACGGCTGCGCTTCTTTCTCTCCTGTGAGCATACCCAGGCGCACATTGACCAAACGCTTGATGCACTCACCGCGCTGCTGCCATAATTTTGTAACGCTTTTCCAGACGCAAGGATGATGGCATGGATGTTTACAATGACCAGGAGGGCGCAGCAACGCCCGCCTGGTACGTTATTCAGTGCAAAGGGGGCGAATCATTTCGCGCTGCCGAACACCTCGCCAACCAAGGTTATGAGGTATTTCACCCTGTCCTGAAGAGCCAACGCAAGCGCCAGGGAAAGCTCACCACGGTGACCGAGCCGCTCTTCCCCTACTACCTGTTTATCTGTTTGGATCAGTTGGTCAGCAACTGGCGTCCGATTCGCTCTACTCGCGGGGTGCTACGCCTGCTGACCTTCGGTGACAGGCCCGTCGCCGTGCCCTCACAGCTTGTCGAGACCCTACGCGCTCAGCCGCACAGCAAGGAAGGGATTCACACCTACTTCAGCGCTGGCGAGAAAGTCACCATCACCGACGGCCCCTTCAAAGACCTGGAAGCCATCTTCACCCGCCTTAAAGGCGAAGAGCGCGCCATCGTCCTGCTCAACGTGCTCAACCGGCCACAGCACCTTGAAGTACCACTCGCTACTTTAAGCAAGTCGTAGCTCCCCACACAGCCAATAACAATGCGCTACAATGGGCCTTCATAACCCAATTATTTTGCATGGAGGCACGGGTGGCAACCTATCGACGCGCGCATGTTCCTGGCGGCTGCTACTTTTTTACAGTCGTCACCTACGCACGACAACCCCTGTTGGCGGATCGTCTCAATATTGAAGCCCTTGGTCGTGCCTTCCGCACAGTTCGAGAAGAGCGCCCCTTCGTAATGGATGCGTTCGTACTTCTCCCCGACCACCTCCACTGCCTCTGGAGACTGCCTGAAGGCGACGCGGACTACTCCTCACGCTGGCGGGATATCAAAAAATACGCCTCACAGGAATTCTTCTTCCCGCCCGGTACCCATAACGCCTGGCAGCGCGGCTTCTGGGAACACGTCATTCGTGATGAAAACGACTGGCAACGCCATATGGATTACATCCATTACAACCCCGTCAAACACGGCTGGTCTAGAGCGCCCCGCGACTGGGAATGGTCAAGCTTTCAACAATGCGTACAAAAAGGCTGGTACACCCCCGACTGGGGCACCCAACAAGCTCCCGATGTCGCCGAAATGGATTGGGAGTGATGGCGAAAACTCCGGCACCGCTTCGCGCTGCTTCCGC
>NZ_JAINWD010000050.1:0-34910 GCF_021021315.1 Halomonas sp. IOP_14
AGCTAGATGCCAGGCGACAGAAAGTCGAAAAAATCAAAGCCAGTATCCGTGCCAAGGTGGAACACCCCTTTCGGTACATCAAACACGTTTTTGGTTATGGCAAGGCTCGCTATCGTGGACTGGCCAAAAACACTCAGCGCCTGCACTTGCTGGCGGCGTTCAGTAACCTGCTAATCAGTGAAAAATACCTATGGGAATAGGGCGATTGCGCCCGTTTTCCGCTCAATGAGCGGGAAAGGGGCAAAAATACACAAAGAACGGGAGAAGAGTGTCTGAATTTTCGATTTTTTGTCGGCTCAAGTGAGCGTTGATGAATATCGGCAGTTATTCAGACCTTCCCTAATGAAATTGTTTTGTGTGTTTTCCCCTAGATACCTGAATTATTAAAGAAAGTGTCAACGGAGATTTTGAGACTTACTTCACTGTCTTCTCCAAATGCTCAGCCGCAAGCTGTTGATAGAGCCCCACTAGCTCGGCACTTTTGGCGTCTTCGTGCCAACTGGCGGCGTAGGCTTGGGCGCGTTCGGCGAGCTGTTGGCGCAGGGTGTCATCGCTTAGCAGGCGGTTGACCTTGGTGGCGAAGTCGTCATGGTTATCCTCGGCGATTAGGCAGCCTTCTCCTTCTTTTAGTACATCAAGCGTGCCCATCATGGCGGTGGAAACCACCGGCGTGCCTAGCGCCATTGCTTCCAGCAGTACCAGCCCCTGGGTTTCCGTGCGTGACGCAAATACAAACACGTCGGCGGCGCGGTAGGCGGCTTGCAGTGGGCCGCTGCGGTTGAGATAGCCGAGGAACAGCACCGATTCTGCCACGCCAACTTCCTGGGTGCGCCGGACAAGCGAGTCATGGGCTGGGCCTTCGCCGGTAATGATCAGCCGGGTGTTGGGGTGTTCGGCTAATACCTTGGGCAGCATATCGATCAGAAAATCGATGTTCTTCTCAAAGGCGGCGCGGCCTACATAGAGCAGCAGGCGTGCTTCTTGGGGTAGATCGTAATGAGCACGAAAGTCGCTATCATCCTGGGTTCCCTGAGAGTGGCAGAACGACTCCAGCGACAAACCGGTGGGAATGACCGTGGAGGGCGTGGTCACTCCATAGCGGGTAAGGGCTTCCTGCATTGCCCGTGAAGGAGCAACCAAAGCGTCGATCTGCTGGCACTGGTGCACTGAAAGCCGACGCGCGGCAAGTCGTAGCCAGCGTCGTGGAAGCCAACGGATATAGTGGTGAACATACTCCTCAAACAGGGTGTGGTAGGTCGCTACCACTGGAAGCCCAAGCCGACGCCCCAGCGCTACACCGGCATAGTGGGCGGTAAAGGGGGTGTGGACATGAATAAGGTCAAAGGCTTCAGCGGCAAGCTGCGGTGCCAAGGCGATCAAGTCCCGGTAGCGCATCATGCGATCCTCCGGGTCGCCGGGTACCTGGCGCGAGCGGATGCGCAATACGCCCGGTTCGTCCACTTGGCCCACAGGATAATCGGGGCAGATCAGCATGACCGAGTGGCCCAAACGCTCAAGGGCGCTGCGAAAACTGGCGATGGAGGTGGAAACACCATTAACGCGGGGGAAGTAGACATCCGAAATCATCAGTATCTTCATACCGCTCAACGGTGTCTCGGTCGTTGACGCCGCTGAGTGCAGCGTTAAAGTTGACGCTAGTCGTGCTTCGCGTTCAGCTTTACGCTGTAGGTGTAGGGCATTGCCGTTGGCTAATTGAGTTAGGGCCGCGACTTCCTGGTCACTGAGAGGAGAGTTGAGAGAGGGGCGTCGGCGCTGTGGCATGTTGTTTTGACTCTTGTGGCAGCTTACGAATAAGCTATCTTGAGTCCATGACTGGCGGATGACAGCCAGCGCGCTTAGATAAATACCGTGCACTTACCGGGAAGAGCGTTAGCCCACAGTTGGCTTCACTCTCGCTTTTTGTTACTTAGCCGTTTTATAGTGCTGGAATAGCATTCGATGTACAGACGGTACCCCACCATGGCCCATTTTGAGCTGCATAGCCGCAATTTAGCCCAAGAGCAGGTGGCCCATACCCACGACTTCCATCAACTTATTCTAGCTACCTGTGGTGTTACAGAGCTTTCGATGGAAGGTCAGGGGGAGCGGGTTACCGCCCGCCGTGGGTGTCTGATTCCCTCGTCGCGCCACCACGAGTACCAAGGCGATGGCAGTAACCGTACCTTAGTTCTGGATATACCCGTTGCCCAATTGGCTTCGCTTGAAAAAGGCAGCGAGATTGAGCGCCTGTTCGATAAACCGCGTTTTTTCAGCGTCCCCCCCGCGTTAAACCAGCTTACCCACGCCCTGGCGAATCAGCTTGAACAGTGCCCCGCGCTACAGAACGAAATTGCGATTCTGCTGTTACGCGCGCTGACCATGTATCTGCATGACACCTCTTCCACAGCGGTTGGGCAGTTGGGCCAACACTGTATTAGCGAACGCCTGGATCTTGCGCGTTTGGATGCCTGGTTGGATCAGCACCTGGCCGATGAGATCCGCGTGGAGCAGTTAGCTGCTTTGTGTGCCTTGAGCCCAGGCCACTTTCACTCCTGCTTTCGCGAGCTGACTGGCGTAACGCCGCTGGCCTATGTACAGCGCAGGCGCTTAGAGCATGCCCGCACCTTGGTTCGCCATAGCACACTCAGCCTGGGGCATATCGCCATGCTGGTTGGCTTTCGCGACCAAGGCAGTTTTTCCCGCGCCTATCGGCGTTATTTCGAGCTTTCCCCTTCTTCCGATCGTTAGGCCCTCATCTGACCGCTAGCCCCTCGCCGAACCGTTAGTGATAAAATTTTCTTGCCTGCATGACTTGCGGGCAAATCTATCTCAGCTTCGGGCAAGTAATTTGCCTGATAGCGCTTTAGTCTTTGACTAATCCCTTATATCAAGACCCTTTATATCAGCAGCACCGCTTTCAAGGAGCAACACCATGGGCGTTACCTATCAAGACAGCAATGCACGTATGAGCCAAGTGGCGATTCACAACGGCACCGTTTACCTGGCAGGCCAGGTTCCTCCTGATGCCACGGCGGATATGCGCGGCCAAACCGAACAGGTGCTGGCGCGTATCGATCAACTGCTAGCCCAGGCGGGCACCTCGAAAGAGCATTTGATTTCGGCGCAAATATGGGTCACCAGCATGGCGGAGTTCGACCAAATGAACGCTGCTTGGGACGCCTGGGTCGTGCCCGGTCGCCCACCTGTGCGTGCAGCGCTTGAAGCCCAGCTCGCCAAGCCCGAGTGGAAAGTGGAGATCATGGTGGTAGCCGCGCTGCCGGAGGCCTGATATGCGGGTTGTTTCTGCTGAAGAGGTCACTCGCCACCTAACGTGGGATGGCTTGATCAAGCGGCTACATACAACGTTCGTGAATGGCGTGGAGTCTCCTCCCCGCCATCACCATGCGATGCACCGGCCAGATGGCGAAGCCACCATGCTGCTAATGCCCGCCTGGGAAGCGGCGGGTTACATCGGCGTGAAAATGGTCAACGTGTTTCCGCAAAATGCCGATCACGGTATCCCGGCAATCTCTGGGCTCTACTTGCTCAGCGAGGGCAAGCACGGCCAGCCGCTGGCGTGTATTGATGGCAGCGAGCTAACCCGGCGTCGAACGGCGGCGGCCTCTGCGCTGGCCGCTCAAGCCTTGGCGAATGAAAACGCAGAAACGCTGGTGGTGGTGGGTACGGGCAAGTTGGCGCCTATGGTGATCGAGGCCCACGCCAGCGTACGCCCCATCAAACGTGTGCTGATCTGGGGCCGCAATCCCAGTAAAGCGGTGGCGATTGCCGACGAGTACGCCGAACGCTTCGAAACCCATGTGGTGGAGGAATTAGCGGATGCTGTCGCTGAGGCGGACATCATTAGCTGCGTAACGCTCTCCAATCAGCCGCTGATTAAAGGTGAGTGGCTAACGCCCGGCACTCACCTGGATCTGATCGGCGCGTTTCGACCACAGATGCGCGAAACCGATGCACTGTGTCTGCGTCGCTCAGAGGTATTTGTGGATACCTACGCCGGTGCCAAAGGCGAGGCGGGCGACATCCTGCAAGCCATTGAAGAGGGCGAATTCCAGTTCGACCAGATTCAGGCGGAGCTTGCTGAGGTGCTAGCAGGGACTAAATCGGGGCGCTCCGCACCGGATGCCATCACGCTATTCAAATCGGTAGGGGCTTCGCTGGAAGACCTGGCCGCTGCCATTGAAGTGTGGGAGTCGCTTCCCGAATAACCATAGCTTTTTCAGGAGACATAGTTTTTTCAACAGATATGGTTTTTACAACAAAAATAGTAATCACCACATCGTCACCGATCAGGTGGTAACGCCAGTCATAACGAAGACCGACTAATAAACAAAATGAGGTGTGTTATGAACGCAAAAAAATCAGTATTTTTCGCCGCCTTGGCGGCGTTACCTTTGGCTGTTGCAAGTGCTAATGCCCAAGCGCAATCCTATGAAATGGTGATCGCTACGCAGTTGCCAGAGGATATGAGCAATAACGAAATCTATCCGGCGCTGGTACATTTCAAGAACCTGGTGGAGGCGCGAACCGACGGGGATCTTGAGGTCACGATCTTTGGTGGCGGCCAGCTAGGCTCCGAGGTAGAAAACGGCTCGGAAGTGCAGGGCGGACGAACGCTACAGTCGACGATTATGTCTGCCGGGGCGATGTCATCCTTCTACGAAGACTACCAAGTAGTCACGGCGCCTTTCCTGTTTACCAACTGGCGTCAGGCGTGGAGTTTCTTTGATAGTGAATGGTTCGCCGACTTTATGTCCGGCACTGTCGAGGCCGCTGATATGCGTTATTTGGGCACCTTCGACGATGGCGGTGGCTTCGTCGCCTTCACTAACAACGTGCGCTTGATTGAGACCGTCGAAGATTTAGAAGGCCTCAATATTCGTACCGAAGAGAACCCCGCCCACGTGGCGATTATGCGCTCGCTAGGCGCTTCGGCCACACCGCTGCCCTGGGGCGAGTTAATCACCGCGCTGGAAACCGGACTTGCCGATGGTCAGTTCAATGCGCCGGTGCTCAACACCACCTTCAATTTCGATGCGGTCACCGACTACACCACGCTCACCGGGCATGTGTATAACAGCGCCCCCTGGGTGGTCAGCGAGTCCTGGTACCAGTCGCTGCCCGAAGAGCATCAGCAGGCGGTGATCAGCTCCGCCCGGGAAGCGATTCAACTAAGCCACGGTATGTCAGGCGCCTTGGCTACCGCTAGTTGGGTGGAGTCCTGTGAACGCTTTGAAGAGTGCTACCTGATGCCCGACGCTGAGCGTGAGCGGATGGCGGAAATTGCCCGTCCCGCCTGGCAGGAGTGGATCGTCGATGACTTCGGCATGGACGAAGCCCGCGTACAGGGGCTGCTGGATGAAGTCGAGCGCGTGGGCCAGCAGTTGGCAGAAGACGACTACCGCATTTATGGCCAATAAAGCCTGGGTCAAAAAAACAAGGCCAATAACGGTTAGCGAACGATATACGCTGGGGCAATGTGAGGCCCCAGCGTGAGGAAAAACCATGGGCGTTTTAACTCCTTTGCGCCGCTTGAGCGATCTCGTCAATCAGGTGGCCATCGTGGTGTGTGTGGGCTGTATCCTGGCGATGCTGGGCATATCGTTCACTGCGTTTCTCTACAAGCTGATCACTGGCAGCACGCTTAGCTGGACCTACTCGCTGGCGCGGCTGTTTCTGCCCTGGATCGGCTTTCTCTCCATGACGATTTCGCTGCGCTATGGCGAGCACGTCGCCATGACCCTGCTGGTTCGCAGCTTGCCCAGAGTAATGGTGCAAGTGGCTGCCGGGCTCTGCCTGGCGGTGATTGGCCTGTTTGCACTGATGCTGACGTGGTACGGCTGGGATTACTTCGCCAGTGCCACCCAGGTTTACATGGTCTCTGATCAAATTCGTATTCCCAGCAAGGTGACCGCTATCGTGGTGCCTCTCAGTGGCGTCCTCATGCTGCTGCATCTGGTGCATGGCTTTGCCCTGCTGGAGCACTTCATTGATGAGCAGGACGTGATTAGCGAACTCATCGACACCACTGACGGGGAGCACCGCTCATGACCCCTGCAATTATTGCATTTGTCGTGCTGCTGTTTATCGGCGCGCCGGTAGCGGTGGTGATGGCCATGTCGGGGCTGGCGGGTGGCTTTGCCATCGGCGGCGAGCGCATGCTCGGTATCATTGCCGACCGCATGTTCTCCGGCGTCTCCGGATTTCTGCTGATTGCCGTGCCCTACTTTATTTTTACCGCTGAGCTGATGAACCAGGGCGGGCTGACCCACAAGCTGATCGCCTTCAACAATGCGCTGTTCGGCCGGGTGCGCGGGTCACTCTCCCATGTGAATATCTCGGTCTCGGTATTCTTTGCGGGACTTACCGGCGCGGCGGTCACCGATACCGTCGCCATCGGCAAGATCATGATTCCCGAGATGAAAAATCAGGGCTACGATGCCGAATACGCCGCTGCGGTTACCGCCTGTTCCTCCATCATCGGGCCGATTATTCCCCCAAGCGTGGTGATGGTGGTATACGCAACACTGCTGCGGGATATTTCGGTGATTGACCTGTTTGCCGGAGGCATTATTCCTGGCCTGTTGATGGCGCTGGCGCTGCTGGGCGTCAGCTTCTTCCTGGCCTGGAAGCGCAACTACCCGAAACAGGCTCCTACACCCTTTAAGGCGGCCATCATCGCACTGTTAGTCGCGCTGCCTGCGATGGTGGTGCCGCTGATTATTCTTGGCGGGATTCTCTCGGGGCTCACCACGATTACCGAAGCCTCGGGTTTTGCGGCGGTTTACGCCATCGTGATTGGTGTGGTCTTCTACCGTAATCTTACCTGGCGCAAAATTTGGGATGCGCTGGTGACCACGGTGCGCTTCTCCGGCGTGGTTTTTTTCCTGTTAGCAACCTCGGCGGTATTGGGCTGGTTCGTCACCCGCTCGGGCATCGCCAGGGATGCGGCCAGCATGATCACCACTTTCAGCGATGCGGCCTTTGTGCAACTGATGCTGGTGTGTCTGCTACTCTTGGTGATTGGCACGGTGATGGATGTGCTGCCCGCACTGGTGGTGATTGCCCCGGTGTTGGTGCCAGCGATGATCCAGCTGGGCTTTGACCCGCTCCACTTCGCGATCCTGATGATCGTGGTGCTCAATATCTCCAACGTGACACCGCCAGTGGGGATGACGCTGATGACCGCCGCGCGAATAGCCGAGGTGCCTTATGAACGGGCAATCGTGGCATCGCTGCCGTTTTACGTGTCGTTCCTGGTGGTGATTGTGTTGCTGGCGGCGTTTCCGGCGCTCTCTACCTGGATTCCGTCACTGCTGTAATTTAGCTAAGGACTGCGACCCATGAAGTGTTTTTATCACCCTGATCAGGCGTTGCATGCGCCGCCGACCTTTCTGCTGCGCGGCCAACCTGCGCCCTCGCCGGAAGGCCCGGTGCGCGCTGAACTGCTTACCCAAGGGCTGGCAACGGCAGGGCTGACCCTGTCCACACCTGCCGAGGCCGATTCGCCTAAGCTGCGCAAGCGCCTGGAACAGATTCATACGCCGCGCTACCTGACGTTTTTGGACACCATTTACGCTCGCTGGCAGGCGCTGCCCAATGCGGCGGAAGTGGTTGCGCCCAACATTCACCCCTGCGGTGGCGGCCACCACTACCCGCGCCACCCGATTGGGCAAGCGGGATGGCATTTGCACGATATGGCCTGCCCGCTAAGCGCCACCAGTTTTCAAGGTGCACTGGCCTCAGCGGCTAGCGCCGAAGCCGCGGCAGAAGAGGTGCTTAATGGCGCGCCATCGGCTTACGCACTGTGCCGCCCGCCGGGTCACCATGCCGGGCCGGAGCGCGCTGGGGGCTTTTGCCTGCTGAACAATTCAGCGTTGGCCGCCACGGTGCTGCGCGAACGCTTCGCCAAAGTAGCCATCATCGATGTGGATCTCCACCACGGCAACGGCACCCAAGATATTTTCTATCACCGCAGTGATGTCTGGACGGGCTCGCTGCACGCCGACCCCAGTGATTTCTACCCGTTTTTTTGGGGCGGTGCTGATGAAGAGGGCTTTGATGAGGGCGTAGGTGCTAACGTTAATCTGCCCTTACCGGTAGGCAGCGACGGTGATGTTTATCTCGACGCCCTGGCGATTCTGATTGATCACCTACAGCGCTATGAGCCCGATGCCGTGGTGGTAGCGTTAGGCTTGGATGCCCACAAAGATGACCCGCTAGCGGGGCTTACGGTAGAGACCGAAGCATTTATCGAAGTGGGTAAACGCTTGGCAGCGCTCTCGTTACCCATGGTGATTATTCAGGAGGGGGGCTATCCCACCGAGCATTTAAGCGCCAATTTAGCCGCGTTTATGCAGGGCTTTATGGCATGAGCAGAACTGGTTTCTATTGGCACGAACGCTGCTTTTGGCACGAACTGGGCGCGATTGGGGTATTTTCCGCGCCGGGTGAGTTTTTACAGCCCCAGGCCGCCTCGGAAAGCCCGGAAAGCAAACGACGGCTGAAAAATATTCTTGAAGTCAGTGGGCTGATTGACGAGCTGAGCGTGGTTAAACCTCCTGCCGCTGCGATGGAAGATCTGCTGCGTTTTCATACCCCACGCTATTTGGATGAACTGCAGACAGGGGATAAAGCCCGGGGCGGCAATGGTGGCGACTGCGCGCCTTACATGCCCGGTAGTTGGGCGGCGGCCACGCAGTCCGCAGGGCTGGCCATTGCCGCCGTTGAAGCCGTAGCGCTGGGCGAGGTGAGCAACGCCTACGCCCTATGCCGCCCGCCGGGGCACCATGCCGAAGCCGATCTAGGCCGTGGGTTCTGCCTTCTGGGCAATATCCCCGTGGCGGTAATGCGCGCCCGGGCCTTAGGGCAGGTTAACCGTGTGGCGATACTCGATTGGGATGTTCATCACGGCAACGGTCAGCAGGCGGCATTTTATGGCAAGCCCGATGTGTTGACCGTTTCACTTCATCAGGCGGCGAACTACCCGCTGGAAACCGGCAGTTTTGACGAGCAGGGCGAAGGCGCAGGCGTGGGCGCCAATCTCAACCTGCCGCTGCCACCGGGCTGTGGCCTGGGCGCCTACGCCTACGCCATGGAAAAACTGGTGCTGCCCGCGTTGGAAGCCTTTAAGCCCGAACTCATCGTGGTGGCCTGCGGTTACGACGCCTGCGCTAAGGATCCCTTAGGCAAAATGCTGCTCAATAGCCAGGCGTTCGCCACCATGACCGCCCAGCTTAAAGCGCTGGCCGAGCGTTGCTGTGAAGGCAAGCTGGTATTTATTCACGAAGGTGGCTACTCCGAAGGCTATGTGCCGCTCTGCGGCCACGCGGTGATCCAGACCCTGGCGGGCAGCGCCATTGCTGTTCCCGACCCGCAAAACGAGGAAATTGCCGCCTGGGGCTATCAGGCCCTGCAACCGCACCAGCAGACGTTGATCGACGGCTGGTGCCAACAGTGGGAGCAAACAACTCGATGACACCGCTTTATGATCGCGATGGCTGGATTTGGCAGGACGGCGAATGGCGCGCCTGGCGGGACGCCAAAGTGCACCTGTTTACCCATACGCTGCACTACGGCATGGGCTGTTTTGAGGGCGTACGCGCTTACGCAGGCCCTTCGGGCACGCATCTATTTCGTGCTGCTGAGCATATCCGCCGCTTGGCAGAAAGTGCTCATTCGCTGGATATGCCGCTGCCGTTTAGTGAAGCGGAGCTGATCAATGCCCAGCGCCAGTGCCTGACCAAAAACGGCCTGAGTAATGCCTACCTGAAACCTACCGTGTTTTTTGGTGCGGAAGGTTTAGGATTACGCGCCCAAGGATTAACCACCCACGTAATGGTCGCCGCCTGGGATCTAGGCCCCTACATTTCGCCCCAGGCCGCCACCCACGGCTTGCGCGCGCTGACCTCTTCCTGGGCTCGCCATCACGTCAATATCAGCTTGTGTCGGGCGAAAACCAATGGTCACTACGTCAACTCGATACTGGCACTGAATACCGCGATCAAGGCCGGGTTCGATGAAACCATCATGCTCGACCCGGAGGGCTATGTGGCTGAAGCCTCAGCGGCTAACGTCTTCTTGCTCCGCGATGGCGTGCTGCATACACCGGAAGTAACCTCCTGCCTGCAAGGCATCACCCGAGATAGCGTGATTCAGCTGGCGCAAAAAGTGCTGGGTATTGAAGTGCGTGAGCGGCGGATTACCCGTGATGAGCTCTACACCGCCGATGAGGCATTTTTAACTGGCACCGCCGCCGAAATACTGCCGCTTCGCGAGCTGGATGGGCGTCGTATTGGCGGGCGCGCAGGCGCGCCACCCGTCAACGAACCCATCAGCACCGACAGCGTGACGGCGCAACTGCAGGGCCTATATCGCCAGGCGGTGCGGGGCGAACTGGATGACTTCAGGCATTGGTTAATGCCTTAGATCTATTGGGGTTGGAAGTAAGAGCTATGCAACCCCTGTCACCCGCTGCGAGGGCAGGTTGAAGCGAGGGTCTTTTTCCAGGGATGGAAAAAGTAGCGCCCAGGGATGGGTTCACAGCGCCCTCGCGGAAACCTGCCCTCGATGCACCTTTCCATCCGCTTGCTCAATTTTACCAACTGAATCAGGCGTGTCCTTTAATAGCCTGTTCGAGAGCATCCAATCTTCCTGGCTCTAGCGCAGCTTGCACGGCGGTAATGCGTATTACATTGGCAAGCTCTGGATGCGCCAAGCGAGCAACTAATACGCCTTTGTCCAGCAGTTGCTGGTGAACCTCGGCGGCGAGGTCGGCGCTGGGCAGGCGAATGCCGATAAAGTTGGTGGCGCTGGGGAGTACGTCGGCACCAAGTGCGCGAAAGTGCTCAGCCAACTGCTCACGGCGGGCTTTTACATCAGCGACGTGTTGGTGAACTTCGTCAGGGTGATCAAGAACCACTTCCGCAGCGGCCAGGGTCAATGACGATACCGCGTAGTGAATGCGCACCTTCATCATCATCGCCAGTACTTCAGGGTCGGCGATGGCGTAGCCAATGCGCAGGCCCGCCAAGCCGTGAGCCTTGGAAAGCGTGCGTAGGCGAATCACTCCCGGTATTGCTTTGGCAGCGAACTCGCTGCCCGCGTCATCACGAAAATCCCCATAGGCTTCATCCAGCAGCAGCCAGCAGGTGTCGGGCAGCGCATCGCGCAGCTTGAGGATGTCGCTGTCGCTGTGTAAGTGGCCGCTGGGGTTATCCGGGTTGGCCAGATACACCAGTCGTGCGTTTTCCTGATGCGCCGCTTTGATAAGGGCTTCCAGATCGGGGGCCAGCACGCCCGGTGCTTCATAGTAACTGGGCTCAATCAAGCGGCAGCCCTGGCCTTTGGCAAAATAGCCCAAGGTGGGGTAGGTGCCTGCGGTACTCACAACGGTTTCCCCAGGCTCGCAGGTGGTGCGCAGGGCCAGGGCGATTAAACTGTCCGCGCCGGCATCTACCAGCATCGTTTCCAGTGGAATACCTTGCTGAGCACTCAAGCGCTGGCGCACGCCCAGCGCTTCGGCATCGCCGTAGCAGTAAACGTGTTCGGCCAGGGCATCGCCAAAGTGTTCGCGCAGGGCGCGGTGGGGCATATCCAGGCCTTCGTTAGAGCCCAGCCGATGGGGGATCTCCTTTCCAATGCGGCGCTCTAATACTTTGATACCTGGAAAGGGGTTATGCGGGCCTTCGCCAGTTAAGTGCTCGGGATAACGGGGCGTGCTTTGGCAGGGCATGGTAAGTCCTAAAACAGTGTTAATGAGTAACTTAAAACGTTTATTGAAGTACTTTACCGCGATTTAAAAGCTTGAGCGGATCGAGCGCTTGCTTGAGGGTACGCATCAGCTCGATCTCGGCGCTGGAGCGACAGGTGCTCAGCCAGGGGCGCTTCTCCAGGCCAATGCCGTGCTCGGCGGAAACCGAGCCGCCAAGTACCTCCAGCGGCTGATAGACCATGGCTTCAACCTCTCGCCGCACTTCGATCTCAGCGCTCCCCACGCTAACGGAAATATGAAGGTTGCCATCGCCGAGATGACCAAATACCACCAAACGCGCCTCCGGCCAGCGCTGGGTTAACTGTGCTTCCAAGGCATTGGTGTAGCGCTGCATATCGGCAATCGGCAGGCTGACATCGAAGGTAAGCACCGGCGCCAAGCCTTTGACCAGCCCCTCAATATCCTCACGAATCGCCCATAGCCCTTCGCGCTGGGTAGTCGACTGTGCAATCACCGCATCGACAATCAGCTCGCTCTCTAACGCGCTTTCTAATGCTTCGCTGAACTGAGTGGCATTGCGCTCGGCGTCGCTGCCCAGTGAATCAATGATCACATAAAACGGGTGCTCGGTGGCAATCGGCGGGGTGTGGCGGCCCAGGGTTTCAGTGAGCAGCCGGTAGTGGTTTTGCCACATCACCTCAAAAGCACCCAGGCTGCCGCCAAGCGCTTTGCCCATATGGCTGAGCAGACCAGTGAGCGACTCAAACGAAGGGCAGGCAACCATCGCCGTTTGCTCGCTGGGGGTGGGTGGCTGTAGCCGCAGCACAGCCCGAGTCACAATGCCCAGAGTGCCTTCGCTGCCGATAAACAGCTGCTTTAAATCGAAACCGGCGTTATTTTTCAGCATGCGGTTCATGGAACTGACCACCCGGCCATCCGCCATCACTGCTTCCAGGCCGAGCACCTGCTGGCGCATCATGCCGTAGCGAATGACCCGGACACCCCCGGCGTTGGTGGCGATATTGCCGCCAATGGTGCAACTGCCCCGGGCGCCAAGATCCAGCGGGAACTGCAGGCCGACCTCTTTCGCGGCTTCTTGAACCCGCTGCAGCGGTGCCCCCGCCTGCACGGTGAGGGTGCCGCCCACTTGATCAATCTCTTCAATCGCGCTCATACGTTCCAGAGAAATCACCAGCTCATCCGGGCTAGCCTCTGCACCGTGCACCAACCCGGTTAATCCGCCGTGGGTGACCACCGGCTGCTGCAACTCATAGCAGGCGCGCATCACTGTGGAAAGCTGCTCGGTATCCGCCGGGCGAACAATCGCCCCAGCCTGGCAGGGGGCGCCGGTCATCCAATCCACGCGGCGGCTGTGCACATCATCGCCGGTCAATACATGGTCAGGGCCAACAATGGCGCGCAGCGCCTCCAGGGTTATTTGCATGTGTTTTCCTTAGCTTGTCTTTCCTATCCGATAAATTACGCTGTCGCTGCCACGGGGGCTTCGCGGCCGGGAATTGCCTTGAGCAGATCCTGGGTATACGCCTCTTTTGGGGCGAGGAAGATCTGCTCGGCGCTACCTTGCTCAACAATGCGGCCATGCTGCATCACCACTATGCGGTCGCAGATATGCGCGGCGACGCGCAAGTCGTGAGTAATAAACAGCAGCGAAAGCGACAGCCGCTGCTTCAACTCTTCCAGCAGTTCCAGTACCTGGGCTTGAATCGAAACATCCAGCGCTGAGACGGCTTCGTCCGCCACGATCAGCTCGGGGTTGAGCGCCAGCGCTCGGGCAATGCCGATGCGCTGACGCTGGCCGCCGGAAAATTCGTGGGGGAAGCGCTCCACGGCGCTGGCGCCCAAGCCCACCATGTCGAGCAGCTCGCCCGCCTGTTTAAGCGCCGCGGCTTTGGGCGTGCCGTTGGCAATCGGCCCCTGGGCTATCGCCATGCCCACCTTAGTGCGTGGGTTGAGCGAGGCGTAGGGATCTTGGAAGATCATCTGCACCCGGTGGCGTTCACGTCGAAGTGCATCGCCTTTGAGCTGGGAAAGGTTGACGCCATCCAGCAGCAGTTCGCCGCTGTCCGGGTGCTCCAAGCGCACCACACAGCGCCCAAGGGTGGACTTGCCGGAACCGGATTCGCCTACGATGCCCACCGTTTCACCCCGCGCCAAGGTGAGCGATACATCCTCAAGGGCACGCACTTCCCGGGCAGGTTTAAGCCAGCCGCCCCGGGAGCGAAAGACCTTATTGAGCTGCTTGATCTCCAGCAGCGGGGCGACCTGGCTGGTTTCACGGTGGGGCGGCACTGCATTGCTGGGAATCGCTGCAATCAGCGCTTGGGTATAGGCGTCTTGAGGGTTCTCAAGCACCGACTTGGCGTCCC
Source organism: Halomonas sp. IOP_14 (assembly GCF_021021315.1). Lineage (NCBI taxonomy): Bacteria > Pseudomonadati > Pseudomonadota > Gammaproteobacteria > Oceanospirillales > Halomonadaceae > Halomonas > Halomonas sp. IOP_14. The sequence goes on from NZ_JAINWD010000050.1 coordinate 14,119, forward strand.
CCAGCTCGACAATCTTGCCGTGGCGCATGACGCAGACGCGGTTGGCAATTTCGGCCACCACGCCAAAGTCGTGAGTGATAAACATCACCGACATGCCGCGCCGCTGCTGAAGGTCGCGAATAAGCTCCAGAATCTGCGCTTGGGTGGTGACATCCAGCGCCGTGGTAGGCTCATCGGCAATCAGCAAAATGGGCTCCAACGCCAATGCCATGGCGATCATGACCCGCTGGCGCTGGCCGCCGGAAAGCTCAAACGGGTAGGCGCGAATGGCCTTCTCCGGCTGTGGAATGCCCACTTCGATCAACAGCTCCAGGGCGCGGGCCTGGCGCTCTTTGGGGTTGAACTGGCCGTGGGCCTCGAACACTTCGGCAATTTGTGCGCCTACCCGCATCAGTGGGTTAAGGGCGGTCATCGGCTCCTGGAAGATCATGCCAATTTTTAGCCCACGCAGGGCGCGGTGCTGCTTTTCCGTCAGGGCAAGTAAATCCTGCCCTTCAAAGAGTATCTCGCCATGGGTGGCGTTCACGCGCTTGGGCAGCAGCCCCATCACGGCGTTGGCGGCCATCGATTTACCGGAACCGGACTCGCCCACCACGCACATGATCTCCCCGCGCTTCACCTCGTAGCTAACATCCTCCACCGCCAGGGCGCGATCCGCCCCTTTGGGGAGCGCAATGTTGAGGTCGCGAATGCTGAGTACCGTTTCAGCGCTTTGATTCTCTGTTGCAGACATAAGAGGCTCCTAGCGCTCGCGGGAAAGTTTGGGGTTCAGGGCGTCGTCCAATCCTTCACCGACGAGATTTAACGCCAGAACGGTAAGCAAAATCGCTACCCCAGGGAAGAAGCTCAGCCACCACGCCTGGCGAATCACCGTGCGCGCCGCGCCGATCATATAGCCCCAGGACATCACGTTCGGGTCGCCCAGGCCGAGAAACGACAGCGCCGACTCCAGCAAAATCGCGGTGGCCACCATTAGCGATGCCAGCACGATAATCGGCGACAGTGTATTGGGCAGAATCTGACGCAGAATAATCGTGCTGTTGGACTGGCCGACCAAGCGCGCGGCTTCGACATACTCGCGGTTGCGCAGCGACATAAACTCGGCGCGCACTAAACGGGCCACCGGCGGCCAACTGACAATCGCAATCGCCAACACAATCGAGGTGATGCTGGGCTGCATAATCGCCACCAGTACAATCGCCAGCGCGAAGTTGGGAATGGTCTGGAAGAACTCGGTAAAGCGCATCAGTACGTCATCAATGATTCCGCCGTAGTAGCCCGCAATGGCCCCCAAGGGAACGCCAATCAGCAGGGCCACGCTAGTGGATACCAGCCCGATCAGCAGCGAAACCCAGGCGCCGTGCATTAAGCCTGAGGCCACGTTGCGGCCCATGGTGTCGGTGCCAAGCGGAAAGCCATCTTGGGAGAGCGGCGGTAAAAAGGGCCGCTGCACCATGCGCCAGGGCGATTCAGGAAACAGTAGCGGCGCCAGTATGGCCATGGCGATAATCAGCAGCAGGATGATCAGGCCGACGAGGGCGCCACGGTTTTGCGCGAAGCGTGCGAAAAAGCTCATGCGGCCCCCTTCTTGATACGTGGATCAGCGAGGCTGTACACCAAATCGGTGATGATATTGAAGACGATGACCAGCGCCGCCGAGAAGAAGAAAATGCCCAGCAGCAGGTTGTAGTCGCGCTGCTGCAACGCTTCGAACATCAGCCGCCCAATGCCGGGCCAGGCAAACACGGTTTCGGTCAGGATCGCCCCACCGACCATCTGCCCCGCCTGCAGGCCGGCCAGGGTGATAATCGGCAGTAGCGCATTACGCAACACATGACGGCGCTGGATAATGCTGGGCTTCAAGCCCTTGGCGCGGGCGGTTTTGACGTAATCCTGCTGAGCGGCATCCAACATAGACGTGCGCGTCATGCGGGTGTAAATCGCCATAAAAAATAGCGCTAATGTTGTCGCCGGGAGCACCAGATGTTTGGCAACATCGAGCACCAGCGCAAACCCCGTATGGCCTGCCCCCACGGTGTAGAGGCCGTAGGCGGGCAGCCAGCCCAGGTAGACGGAGAACACCACCACCGACATCAGCGCGACCCAGAACAGCGGCGTGGCGTAGAACACCAGCGCCAGGGCCATGATGATCGAGCCGGAAGGCTTCTTAACCCGTGACGCGGCCATGGAACCCGCCACGATGCCCAATACCAGCGAAAGCACAAAAGCGGTGCCGGTGAGCAGTAGGGTGGCGGGTAAGCGTGCCATAATCAGATCAAAGACTGGGACTCCCAATCGGTAGGAGTAGCCAAAATCGAGCATGGCGATACCTGATACATAGCGCCACAGCTGCACATACATCGGCTGGTCGAGCCCAAAGCGCTCGCGCAACTGGTTGAGAAACTCCTGGTCGGCAGCACCTGCTTCACCGGCCAGAATGGCGGCCGGGTCACCTGGGGCCAGTTGAATCAGCAGGAAGTTAAAAATAACGATTAAAAACAGCACAATCACGGCTTTAAATAGCCGCATCAGAATGAGGCGCGCGTAAACCATAAGTCGTTTTCCTGACTAATACCTTCAAGACATAGCTAAAAAACCCAGGTAGCTCGCGCTACCTGGGTGGCTTGGGTTTAGCGATCTAGCCAAGCATCTTTAAAGCCGTCGTTAACACCCACGCCGGAAGTAACCAGGTTCTGCACATCGCAGCGATACAGGGTCGGGAAGCCCAGTTCCATCAGCCAGCCAACGGGCACGTCTTCATGGAGGATTTCCTGTACTTCGCGGTAAAGTTTTTCGCGCTCTTCGTCGGGGAAAGCCGTGGCGGCCTCGTTAAACAGCTCGTCCACACGCTCGTTTTCGTAGCCTTCCACGTTATTCCAGGGCGAGCCCTTGGCGATGTTGTCGGAAAGGTAGGTGCGTGAAATACCCAGTGCAGGGTCGCCGTACTGGTAGAGATAGGTAAAGGCGAGATCGTAATCCCAATCGCCCAGGCGCTGGTTCCAGCCGCCCACGTCGGTGGCCTGGGTTTCAACGTTAATACCCACTTCACGCAGGTTCTGCTGCACGGCTTCGGCCCAACGCGTCCAGGTTTCCCCATAGGGCAGCGGCAGAATGGTGATCTCTTCGCCGTCGTAGCCCATTTCATCCAGTAGCTCACGGGCGCGTTCGGGGTTGTGATAGTAGGGTTCCAGGTCGTCGTTCTGGAACCGCGCATTGGAGCCAAAGGCGGAGAGCGGCACATTGCCCAGGCCGTTCCACAGTACGTCTTTGGCGAACTCGCGATCCATGGCGTACATCACCGCCTGACGGAAACGTTTATCCGCCGTGGGGCCTTCGCGGTTGTTCATCCACAGCATGGCAAAGGGGCTGAAGTATTCGTGGCCCTCTTCGGTCATGCAGACGTTATCCATCTCGGCCAGGCGGGGAATATCGAAGTTCTCGACGGTACCGCTGGGCAGCACGTCGATGGTTTCATTTTCAAAGGCCACAGCACGGGAAGCGCCATCGGGAATGATGTGCCAGTTAACGCCATCCAGGTAGGGTAGGCCCTCTTCATAATAGTCGTCGTTTTTAACCAGTTCGATCACCGTGCCGCGTTCCCAGTTGGAGAACTTAAACGGGCCGGTACCGATGGGGTGGTCGTTGTGCTCGTTATCGCGGAAGTCGGTGCCCGCGTAGAGGTGCTCGGGCACCATGGTGAAAGTGCCCGCCTCGAAGGAGAGCAGGAAAGGGCCGAAGGGTTGGGTCAGGGTAAATACGACGGTGTGGTCGTCGGTGGCTTCGATGCTCTCCACGTGCTGTAGCACGGCGCGGGCGCTGGGGTTCAACTCGCGGTGGAAGACATCGGCGGAGAACACGACGTCATCGGCGGTAAAGGCTTCACCATCGTGCCAGGTAACGCCTTCACGCAGGTGGAAAGTGTAGGTGCGACCATCCTCGCTGACCTCCCATGACTCCGCCAGTTGCGGCATGGGCTCTAGGTCGGTGGTATAGCGCAACAACCCTTCGTAGATATTGCCTGCCACGGTGCGGGTAGGGGCGTTTTGAATCATGCCCAGCACCAAGCCTGGCGGTTCGGGCTGAATAATGGTGTTAACGACGCCCCCTTCTTTAGGGTCGTCTGCCATAGCGGCGGAGGTAAAAGCGAATGCTGCAGCGGAAATAGCCAAAGCTAAAGGTTTTTTCATGTTTCCTGCTCCTCGGTTATTAGCACGTAATGAGGTTACGTAGTCGTTAGGCGAGCGAGGCGTGTCAGACCCTGTTGTGATGTTTGTTAGGGATCTGTTTTGACCATAGCAGCACTTGGTAAAACTGTCGACAGTCGGCAATCGTTCGTCGACAAGTGGCTTTTTTTCGTCATACTGGGAAGAACACGTCATATCCCATGAGTGAATGCGATGGCCTCACCAACGGCGGCTCCCAGGGCCTTTATCCAGCAGCAGAACCTGGTCGAACAGGTGGCTGACTATTTAACCCAAGCGATTATTCAGCAACACTTTTTACCCGGAGAACGGCTCTCGGAAGTGCAGCTTTCCCGCGACTTGGGTGTTAGCCGCGCACCGGTTCGCGAGGCCGCTCGTTTGCTGGAAAGCCGTGGTTTATTGATCTCGAAACCGCGCCGAGGCTTCTTCGTTCGCGCGTTGAATGCCGTTGAACTCGAAGATGTGTTTGATTTGCGGCTCTGCCTTGAGCGCCATGGGATCGAACGCCTGGCAGAACGCTATACCGCCGATGCCCAGCGCGCTCTCAAGCAGCAAGTAGAGGTGCTATGTGAAGCGGCAGCCGGTAACGATGGCACCCGCCGCATCGAGGAGGATTTGCAGTTTCATCGACTGATGCTGCATTACGCAGGTAACGAGCGTCTGCTGCGCGCCTTTGACGACCTGTCCCATGAGCTGCGCCTCTGCATCACCCTAATTACCAAAACCCATGAAGCCCCCGACACCATTGCCACCAGCCACTTTAAGTTGCTCGACGCGCTGGATAGTGGCAGCCCTGCTGCCTGCCGTGAGGCGATTGACTACCATATCGGCGTTGCCCGCGATTTCGTAGTCAAGGGTGTGGGCGAAACCGGAGATAGTTCTGATGAAGATAGTGCCGATGAAGACGTTCTTCCACGCTGACCAACTGCTTCATCAGCCGCAAACCTACTTCTCCCGTGGCAAAATGCGCACACCCCAGGAAGTGCCCGAGCGTGCCACGCACCTGCTGGCAGCCGCCAAGCAGCTAGGGTTTGATATTCAAGCACCCGCGGATCATGGCGTGGCGCCGTTAAGGGCGGTGCATTCGCTGGCCTATTTGCGCTTTCTCGAAAGTGCCCATCGGCGCTGGCATGCCCTCGGCGAGGATTGGGGTGAAGAAGTTATTTCCAATATTTTTGTGCGTTCGCCCAATGCTCTGCGCGGCATCTTGGCGGAAGCCGGGCGTTACTTGGCTGACGGTAGCGCTCCCGTGGGCCAGCACACTTGGCAGTCGGCTTATTGGTCGGCGCAGAGTGCGGTCGCCGGGGCTGAGGCTTTATTAGCCGGGGAGCGATTTGCCTATGCGTTATCGCGCCCGCCGGGCCACCACGCTGGCATCGATTCCGCCGGTGGCTTCTGCTTTCTCAATAATGCCGCCATTGCCGCGCAGCACCTCACCTCGCGCTACCCCCGCATCGTCGTGTTAGACCCGGATATGCACCATGGGCAGGGTATTCAGGAAATTTTCTACCAGCGCGACGATGTGCTGTATATCTCGATCCACGGCGATACCACCAACTTCTACCCAGCGGTGACTGGCTTTGAAGACGAGCGCGGGCAGGGGGTCGGGCTGGGCTATAACCTCAACCTGCCGATGCCCCATGGATCAGAGGAGTCGGTGTTCTTTGACCGCGTGGAGCAAGCCTGCCAGGCCATCCGCCTGTTCGAACCGGACGCCATCGTGCTGGCGCTGGGGTTCGATATCTACGAACTTGACCCCCAAGCCAAGGTCACCGTTTCTACCGCGGGTTTTGCTGAGCTTGGCCGCAGGGTAGCGGGCCTGAACGTACCCACGCTGGTGGTGCAGGAAGGCGGTTACTATCTGGAAGGACTGGAAGCCAACGCGGTGAGTTTCTTCGAGGGGCTGCTTGGCAACAAAACGCCCTGACGATTAAGCCAGTATTTCCAAGCCTTATGAAGAGGGCTAGGTAATGTATGGAACACGGCGTATTCAAAAGAAACTGGCCGGTGCTAGCATGTCGTTTCACGCGACGCGTCATCTCTCAAGAGACCCTCCCATGCTGGATATCAAGTATTACGTATTGATAGACGCCATTGCCACTCACGGCACGGTGCACGGTGCTGCTGCCGCTATCGGCATTACTCAGCCCGCGGCTACGCATCGCATTCGTGAAATGGAACGCCGCCTGGGTGTGGCGCTTTTTCACCGTGAAGGACGCCGACTGACGCTTTCCGCCTCAGGAGAGCGACTGCTTGAGACTGCACATGAAGTGCTCCCTCGACTGCGCAGCGCCGAGCTCGAGGCGTGGCAACTGGCACGCCGGACCGAACCCGCTTTGCGACTGGGCATCGGCCCTTACGACACCTTCTCGAGGGCGATTCCGCATCTCTACGACCAGCATGAGCGTGACATCGACCTAGTACGCCTGTCCATGGCAGACATGACCACGGCGTTACTCACCAGTCGCGTCGACATGATCTGCATGATTGAGGTGCCCTCGCAGCGTGGCATTGCCCACCAGTTATTGTTCGAGGAGCCACTGGTGGCCGTTTTGCCGCCCGAGCACCCCTATGCGCAAAGCGACGCAGTGCCCGCCGAGGTATTCGATCAGGGGCGGCACTTTACCTACAGCATCACCCCCGAGTCCGGCCATGAGTTCGAGCATTTCTTCCAGCCAGCCGGCGTCTACCCGTCGCATATGGTTCAGATTGAGTCGGTTGCCCTGATCCTTGAGCTCGTCGCTGCTGGCAAGGGTGTGAGCATCCTATCGCGCTGGGCCGTTCAGGATGCACATCACGCCGGTCGCGTCGTCATGCGGCCATTGGCGGGTAACTTACTGCGCATTCCTTGGTATTTGGCCTATGCGCAAACGCCACGTATCACCGCCGTCGCCGAGCCGCTGGCGGCCACGCTCCGCCATCTCTACCGCACCGACGTGTGAGATAAGGCCGCATCCACCTCGGAGCGAGCTGGAACGATAAGAATCTCGTCGCAGATGGTCGGACATTCTCATTAGTATCCCCGTCCCCACACTTTTACTGTATTGCCACTCCCTAGCAACGATCTGTTAGCAATAACTGATCATTAACGAACTATCAGGAGAGGCAATATATGTCACAAGCTACGCTCGGAACCCAACCGGCCTCGCAAGACGCCACCGATGACCGCCATCCATTAGCGCGTTTTATAGATCTTGAACGCTACCCGATCCTGCAGCGCGATAGCGACGCCTACCAATCGGCGGTCGAGCGCGTTCGTCAACAATTGCGTACCGACGGCTGTGCTCTGCTATCGAGCTTCATCCGCAAAGATCTTATCGAGCCACTGCGCGAGGAAAGTGAGGCCCTGGCGCCAAAGGCGTTCTACTCGGACAACAACGTTAACCCTTACGTCACGCCGGACGATCCGTCTCTGCCCGAGGATCACCCTGCACGCTTCTTCCAGCACTACACCAATGGCTTCGTGGCGCGTGACCTGATCCCCGAGGACGCCATTGTCCAGCAGCTTTATCGCGACCCTGACTTCCAGCGCTTCGTTGCCGACTGCCTCGAAGAGCCGGTGATTTACGAGTTCGCCGATCCTATCGCGGGGCTGGTGATCAACGTGATGCCCGACGACACCGAGCTGCCCTGGCACTTCGACACCAACGAATTCATCGTCAGCCTTATGACGCGGCGTCCTAATGAAGGCGGCGAATTCCAGTACGTGCCCAATATTCGCCGCCCCGGCGAGGAAAACTTCGCTGCCGTGCAACGCGTACTTGAGGGTGACCACACCGACGTCGAATCGTTGACGCTCAAAACCGGCGACCTGCAGCTCTTCAAAGGACGTTATTCCATGCACCGCGTCGCCGCCGCCAAAGGCCAGCGCCTCTGCACGCTACTGGGGTACGCCAAGACGCCTGACATGATGGGTAGCCTGGAGCACACCCGGCGCATCTACGGCCGCGTCACCCAACAGCATATCGATGCCGATAATCAGCGCCGTCACGACGCGCTCATGGGTTAGGTACCACTGAACGCGACCCTTATTTATCCACTTCACAAAAGGATGCCTTGCCATGGGCAATATCGTGTCACTCGCCGGATCAGTTCCCACGGGCGGCCCCTATGCCGGCGGGAGCTTCCGCCATGCCACGCTCGACGCCGCGCTGCTGTCGCGCGTCGAGCGCTACCGGCTGCAACGCCTGCGCCAGCAGATGAAGCATCACCAACTGGATGCGGTGATCCTGTTCGATCCCATCAACATTCGCTATGCCTGCGGCGTGCGCAACATGCAGGTCTACTCGCAGCGTAACCCTGCGCGCTATCTCTACGTGGCGGCGGATGGCCCAGTGGTGCTGTTTGAATTCAGCGCCTGCCTGCACCTGGCGGCCAACGCCGAGCTACTCGACGAGGTGCATCCCGCCCGGGCGGTGATGCCGCAGTACAGCGGTCCTCGCTGCGCAGCACATACCCAGGCCTTCGTCGATGACATCCGCAGCCTGTTCGAGCGTTCGCATACCCAGGGGCAGCGTCTAGGCATCGAGTCCGCACCCACCGGCGCCATCGAGGCGCTGGGCCAGGCTGGCTTCCAGTTGACCGACGCCGCCACCGTGGTCGAGGGCGCCAAGTCGATCAAGAGCCTTGACGAGCTGGCCCTCATTCACCGCTCGGTGACCCTGACCGAAGCCGCCATGACGCGTATGGAAGCCGCCATTCGCCCCGGCATGAACGAAAACGAGCTGTGGTCAATCTTCAACCAGCACGTGCTGGCCACCGGCGGTGAATACGCCGAAACTCGACTTCTAACCTCCGGTGCACGCACCAATCCGTGGTTCCAGGAATGCTCGGACAAAGTCATCGCTCCAGGCGAGCTGGTGGCCTTCGATACTGACATCGTGGGTTGCTTCGGCTACTACACCGATTTCTCGCGAACCTTCCATGTGTCCGGCGCAGGCGCGCCCAGCGCCGAGCAAAAAGCGCTCTATCGCATGGCCGCCGACCAGCTCGAGCGCAACATTGCCCTGTTGCGCCCGGGCATGAGCTTTCGCGACTACTCGCAACAAGCGTGGCCGATACCCGATGGTTATCGCGAAAACCGTTACCTGGATATTGTTCACGGCTGCGGTATGACCGGCGAGTGGCCGCTGATCGCCCACGACATGGACTGGGACGACGTCGGCTACGACGGCACCATCGAACCCGGCATGACGCTCTGCGTCGAGGCCTATATTGGCCACCGAGACGGCACCGAGGGCGTCAAGCTGGAAGAGCAGGTGCTGATCACCGAAGATGGCATCGAACGCCTCTCGACCTACGGCTATTCCGACATACTGATGGAAGAGTGACGTCGTAGCGCATCACTCTTTCTCATCCCTTTCGATTAACGAACATAAAAAAGGACGCGTATGAAACCGTTGACACCCCTTTTTATCGCCTGCGGTCTGGCCGGTCTCTCGATAACCGCCTCGGCCAACGACACGCTGACCATCGGTACCAACAATTGGGCGGAAAACATTGCTGTATCGCACATGTGGCAGCAACTGCTTGAAGAGCAGGGCTACGACGTCGAGCTGACCACCACCGGCAAGAGTGTGCTCTTCAGCGGGCTCGCAAACGGCGATCTGGATATCTCGCTGGAAGTCTGGCTCCCGCATGGCGATGCCCAGTACATCGAGCCCTACAAGGACCGCATCGATGTTCACGATGCTTGGTTCGACGGCGCCCAGGACGAACTGGTGGTGCCCGCTTACATGGAAGACATCAATAGCATCAGTGACCTCAAAGACAACGCCGGGCGCTTCGACTATCAGGGCGAGCCGACCATCCTTGGCATCGAATCGGGCTCGGCTATCTCCGGCGAGACCGAAAACGCCATCAAGAGTTACAACCTTCCGTTTCGCCAGTTGAACAGCTCCGGCCCCGCCATGCTCGCAGCCCTTGAGGAAGCCTATGCCAATGAAGCGCCCATCGCCGTCACACTCTGGCAGCCCCACTGGGCCTACGCGCAGTACGACCTGAAGGCGCTAGAAGATCCCAAGAAGAGTTATGGGGGTGGTGACGATATCATGTGGATGTCGCCCAAAGGGTTTGGCGAGGAGCATCCAGAGGTCACCCAAATGCTTGACACCTGGCACATGAGCCACGACCAGTTGGCCGATCTCATGCTGACCATCGAAAACCTCGGCGACCCCACGCAAGGCGCCAAGCAGTGGATCGAGGAACATCGCGATCTCATCGACGGCTGGCTCGCCGAGGGCTGATCCCACCCCGGGCCGGCTGTCAGGGCCGGTCCATCTCCATATCTTGCCGCTTTTTCTACTGTCCCCCTCTGATCGAGCCAACACGCCATCGGTAGTAGGGTTGGCTATCGCGAGCGCCTTAGCGCTTGGCCGGTCAATATGTGAGCCGCCGGAAAATCGTGAAAGGCCAGCCATTAGCCCGGGTCGTTCTGAAGGTTTGTCATTGGGGTACTGGAATTGATGTTTGGGACTCAACGGATGCCACCTTGGTCTGTGTCTGGCACTATAGCCACTTTCAGCGATCAGCAAAACGATCCGGATAGTCATTGAGACAGCCATTGAAATAGTCATCGAAAGGACACGGCATGGCCCACCTGCTACGCATCGTGATGATTCACGGCCACCTGGAAGGCGTGGTCGAACTGAGTGTGGACGGTCACACCAATATTTGCGGCACCAACGCCTCCGGTAAAACCACGCTACAGCGCCTGGTGCCGGTATTTTACGGTGAGCTACCCAACAAGGTCGTGCCCAAGACGCGTATGAAGTTCGACGCGTTTTATTTGCCCCACCGCAATAGCTACCTGGTGTACGAATACCGCCGCGAAGCGGGCAATATCTGCCAGGCGGTGCTGACCCGCAAGGCCGAGGGCGGGGTGGAGTACCGCTTTGTTGGCGCGCCCTATCTGCCGGAAGACTATCTGGTGGAGAGCGATGCGGGCGTGGCGGCGCTGGACTACACCCAGTGGGCCAGTGGCCTGCGGCGTAGCGGTACGCCGGTGTCGCCCAAGCTGGGCGCGACCTCTGAATTTCGCTCGGTGATCCAGAACGACTTTACCCAACTGCACGGCAACAGCCGCGATGGCCTCAAGCTGCGCCAGATCGCGTCGCAGTTCAGCCTGGTCAAACCCGAGCGGCGCATCCGCCATATCGAAAAGCTGGTTTCTGCGGTGCATGCCAAAGAGGGCAAGATGGACACCCTCAAAACCATGCTGGCGGCGATTTTCGAAGAGGATGGCGTCGAGCTTCCGGTGACCCGGATTCGCAACACCAAGGCGCGGGAGTGGATCGCCCAGATGCGCCAATCCATGCGCCTGGAACCGCTGCAGGCATCGCTGGCCAGGCTGGCCGGTATCGATCGTGAACTCGCCGACCTGGATGCCACGCTCTGGCAACTGAAACCCCAACTGGAAGACGACCGCCAGCAGGCAGAGCGCCGTATGGCCGATGTGGATGCTGAGCTTGCCCGCCACCAGCGCGAATTCCAGCAGCGGGAGAGCGACTACGCAGAAGCGCGGGATAAGCTGAACGACAGCCACAGCGAAGTGGTTAGCGATCTGCAGCAGACCCAGCGCCGCCTGAATGATCTGCAAACCCAGTACGAGCAATACGCCGATGCGGACATGCCCGCCCTGGAGCGCGACATCAACGCGCTACCCCAGTGGCGGGAACAGCGCGACCAACTGCGCACCCACCTGAACGTGATGCAGGACGCGGTAAAAGAGAGCCAGGCGCGCCTGGACGGGCGGCTGCGCGAGCTTTCCGAGGCGCTGGCCCGCCAGACCCGTGAATCCCAGGAACTGATCGACGCCCTGGTCGAAGAGAAAGCCCTGCGTCGGGAGCAGCAGTGGGAATCCGAACAGCAGCTCAACGAACGCTATCAGCAGGAGCGCCAACGCCTGGAAGGCGAGTACCAGGCGCAGCTGGAGCTCGGCGTCGAGCAGTTAGCCGAGCTAAAAGCACAGCTCTCGCTCTCGACCCAGACCGCCGAAGAGGCATCCGAAGCGGAGCTTGCCCAGGCGCGCCTGGATCAGGCCCAGCAGGAGCGCAACGCATCGGCCGCTACCCTGGATGGCCTGCGCCGGGAGTTTGAAAGCCGCAAGCGCGAGCGCGACAGTGCCGAACAACAGTTGGTGCAGCTTCGCCAGCAGTTGGAGCGCGCCGAGCAGCGCTGCTTTGCGCTCTATCAGCAGCGTGACCCGGAGCAGGGCAGCCTGCGCCATTTCCTGCGCTACCACCGCCCCGGCTGGGAGCAGCAGCTAGGCAAGGTAATTGCGCCGGAGCTGCTGGAGAGGCGTGACCTCGCCCCACAGCTGGCGGAAGGCGCAAGCGATGACTTATTCGGGCTGGCGCTGGATCTTTCTGCCATTGCCCTGCCCGATTACGCCCAGGATGAAGCCAGCCTGCTGGCCGCCATCGAAGAGGCGGACACCGCCAAGCGCCGGGTGCAGACCGAGAGCCAAGCCGCCGAGAAATCGCTCAAACAACATAACGAGCGGGTGCAGCAGGCCGATGAAGCCCAGGATCAGGGCCGTATGGCTCACAAGCGCGCCGAGCAGGAAGTCGAGTTTGCGCTGGAAGCCCGCCGCCAGCAGCAGGAGCGCCATACCAAGCGCCAGCAGGAGCGTCGTGCGGCACATCAGACCGCGTTAGCCAGCCAGGAGCAGGCGCAACAGGAGCTGCGTGAAGAGAAGCAACAGGCACTCGCCGCCCTCAGCGAGACCCATCAAAGCCAACTGCTGGAGCTCAAAGCTGACGGCCAGAGCCAGGTGGATAGCCTGGATGCCCAGCTGCGCCAATATAAGCAGCAGTTGAGTGACGCCAACAGCGAACACCAGCGCCAGCGCGCGGAACTGGAAGAGGCCTTTAGCCAGGAACTGGCCGAGCAGGGCGTCGACCCCGCCAAGCTAAAAGATACCAAGGAGCGGCTGGCAAGCCAGGATGAACGCATCCGCGTCACCGCCGCCCGCCAGGATGAGCTGACCGAGTACACCCGCTTTATGCGCGTCGAGTGGGGCCAGCATAAGCCGCAGCTGGTCGCGCAAGAAGCCGAGCTGGAACAGGCGGAGCAAAAGCTGCAGCGCGATAAAGAGCACCTGAAAAATGACTTTCAGGCCGCGCGCAAAACCCACCAAAGCACGGTCAGTACGCTGAAATCCCAGCGGGAGAGCGAATACGCCTGCTTGGAAGCCTTGAAGCCGCTACTCACCCAACTGGAAAGCTTGGCTATTGAGCCCGACGGCCAAGCGCCGAGTGCGCCGCTGGGCGATGTGGACGAGCGCATCGAGCGCGCCCGCCAGGCGCTGGGCAATCGCCACCAGCTTATCGAGCAGCTGCGCCGTGGCTGCCTGGAAGTCGAAAGCCAACTGATCAAGGACGCCAGCAGCGGCTTTGCCGAAGCGCTGGAGAGCGAACGCAGCAAGCTGCAGAGCGACAATCCGCGCCTACAGCTGCCGCTACTGCGCGACATGCTCAAACTGCTCGAAGATCAACAGCAGCAGCTGATTCAGGAAGGGCGCAACCTAAGCGACGACCTGGATAAATTCTTCACCGTCTTCCGCGACCTGAACCGCCGCATCAGCGCCCAAAGCCGTCGGCTCTCTGAAGAGGTCGCCGATGACCTGCGCCTGGAAGGCATCACCAAGGCCGAAGTGCGCATCCAGTCCACCATCGATGAACTGGGCTTCTGGGAGCCGCTGAAACTGTTCGCCCAGCGCTACAAAGAGTGGCGGGAATCCGGCCAGACGCTACCCAGCGACGACTACCTCAACGCCCTGGCGGACGTGGTCGACTTGCTGCGCAGCGACCAGCAGTACAGCTTCGAAAGCCTGCTGCGCCTGGAGCTGCACCTGAACGAAGGCGGCACCGATCTGGTGATCAAAAACGACCGCCAGCTGCTGGAGTCCTCCAGCCACGGCATGGCGTATCTGATTCTGTGCAAGTTCCTACTCGCCTTTACCCGCCTGCTGCGCGGTGATGCGGAAATCGCCATCCACTGGCCCATCGATGAGATCGGCACCCTGGCGTACCACAACGTCGAAAAACTGTTCGACGCCTGCGACAGCAACCGCATTCATATTGTCGGCGCGTTTCCCAACCCGGAATCCGATGTGCTGCTGCTGTTCGCCAACCGCTACCTGATCGATCGCGATGAGGCCAACCCCAACAAGCGGGTGTTAAAACGCATCGAGCCACGGCTAAGCCGCCTGGCCGAACGGCTCCAGGAACGTCAGCAGGAGGTGACGGTATGATCGAACATGGCCCACTGCTAGAGCGCCTGCTGGCGGGTGAGTTTGTCTGCCCGATCAGCGATGAGAGCGGCTATCGTCATCTCACCAATGAAGAGACCCGCGAAGAGATCGATACCTACCTGCGGCCGCTTAACCGCCGACTGGCCAGCAATGAAGACGGCAGCGTCTACTTTCTGGCCTGGCGTCAGCTCAATGACAACGCCCGGGATCAGCTCTCCCGCCAGCTAGGCGATACGCTCAATAGCCTGCTGCCGCTGCTGGAGTGGCTGCAGCTGGTTCAAGAAGCCCTAGGCCGCGATACCCTGGCCGCCCCCGGCGACGTGCTCAAACCCGCCGAGTTCAGCGCCAAGTGCGAAGACAACCAGAGCCTGCGCGAACGCCTGGAGCGCCTGGCTACCGACAGCTTTTTTGGTTCGCAAAGTGACCAGCTCGATGCCCAGGTAAAGCAGGTTTTCAAGCGCTTAAAAGAGCACGGCTACCTGCTCCAGCCCCATTCAGAGCGGCAAGTGTTCGTGGTCACCGGCAAGATCGACTACCTGGTGGATCTGGTGCGCTTTATTCGCGATGAAGAGAACCTGCCTATCGAAGAGGGTAGCGAAGAGGGCTCTGGTTCCCAGGAGGCCCTGTTGTGAATTCAGGTGTGAGTACAAGCGGCGAACACGCCCTGGAAAGCCGCCTGCTCAAAACCGGCAGCGAACGGCTGGCGCTGCTCGGCAAGCACGCCGATGTACTGATGCAGGCCTACACCCGCGATGAAGTGCCGCTGGAATCGCTCAGCGATAGTGCGCTGCGCAAGCTGCTGGCTGCGCGCATTCTATGGCGTCCGGATGAGCAGAGCGGCGTGAAGCTGGCGCCCAAAGTGCGTGAACTGATCGCCGAGATGCTCGCCGACGAGACTCGCCGCCATGTGAATGCCGATGTAGCGGAAACCCTGGAGCTGATTCGCGCCCTGGTGCACAGCTATCGGGAGGCGCGCAGCCGCGGCGAGCATTGGCGGCTGGAGCAGCAGTTGATGCGCCTGCGCCAGGAAGTCGACGACCTGAACGGGCGCTTCGCCGATGCCATCGACAGCTTATGGCAGCGGCTGAATAGCGATTTTGGTTTCGTCAGCCAGCTCAACGACAAAATCCGCGAGAACGACCGCGCCCAGAAGCAGATCGCGAGGCTGCTGGACGGCCTAGCGCTGATCGACTTCGACGAGCTGATCGAACTGGTGGGCAGCGACGGCGGCCTGCGCAAACTATTGATCAGCCAGCTTCAGCAGCAGCTAAGCCACCACTACACCAGCCTGCGCGAAGTGCAGCGGCGCTTGATCGAACTGATGGCGCGCTTTCGCAAGCAGCAGGCGCGCAGCCGCCTAATCAGCGGCATGGCCGCCTTTATGCGCGAACACCCTGGCTTTGTGCCCGGCAACTACGCCCGGCGCAGCGAAGTGCCTGGGCTGGTCAATCAAGCTGCACCGCTAAGCGCCGCAGCCGCCCCGGCGCTGGATCGCAACCTGGATAGCCGATTGCTCGCCGATCTGCTGCACCAGCTACCCCAACCGCGCCACACCACGCAAACGGTTGAAGCCGCGGCCCCGGCCCAAGCGCAAGAAAGCAGCCTCGCCGCCGCCCGCCAGCAGGCGCTCAAGCAAGATGTGGAACACTTCTATTTGAGCGTGATCGACCAGCCCCAGGCCGAGCCGGTCAGCGCCCTTGAGTACCTGCGTGACAGCCCGCTGGAATGGCCGGATGAGATTTGGCTCTTCCAGGTAATTTCCGAATACCAGGGCCTGCCGCGCAGCGATCAGAAGGCGTTTCGGCTCAAGCAGCAGGAAAGTCAGGCGAGTACCTTCAACCACCTGCGCCTGATCCACGATGTAGAACTGCAGCTGGCCGTATGAACCTACCCAGCCGTGCACGCAATGGCCTTAACGGCGTCGCCCGCGAACTTCTCCGCCAGCCCACGGTGGAGAAGCCGCGCCGCCAGTGGGTAGACGACGTAGTGGCCTGGTGCCACCAGCACGACATTGACCTAGCCACGCGAATCAACGGTAAAACGCTGCGCTTTGACGCCGCCTTGTTGGCGCAGATCAATGACGTACTCGAAAGTGCCCGCATAGCACCGCTAGGCCGCTCACTCAGCGGCTTGACCAGCAGCGCCCAGGCGAAAGAGGGCGTAGAAGAAGACAAAGCAACCCGCGAAAGCCCCCGTGCGCGAAGGGTGCTTGTCAGCTTTCCACCTCAACCAACAACAGGGCTTGCCAACGAACCACGCGCCATTCGCGATGTGGATGTAATGGGGCTAAAACTGAGCGCGTTCAGCGCTCTAATCCAGGTCGAAAACCTGGACAGCTTCTACGAGTTTTCGCCGGAACAACCAGCGCTAAGCGGCTACGTAAATCCGCTGGTCGTCTACCGCGGCGACAGCCACTATGGCGGAGGATTTGCCTTACTGGCTGATGCTTGGCACAAAACCCGCCGAGCACATATCTACGCCGGTGACTTCGATGTAAAAGGCGTTACGCTAGCGCTCGACAGCAACGCCACCCACTTGCTTCTGCCCACCATAGAATGGCTTACCCAAAATGCCACGCCGCTGCACATGCCCGCCGAACAGTTTCCTTTCCAACGCAGGCTTCGCAAGCACCTCGCCGCGCTGCACTCTGCTCATCCGTTAAGTGAGTATCTGACGTTGCTGTTGGAGAAGCAGCGGGGGCTTAAGCAGCAGTGGTTTGGTGGGGAGATGTTATGTTTAGAGGTTGGTTAAATGGAATTGGCTAGTATATAGTGTGAATTAAAACGGCAAAGCGTGCTGGAACTTGGCTTGTGGATATGTTGCTAACGTTTTTCACTCTTCGCCTAAATAATTTTTTAAATTAAAAATTAGGCGATATGTGACCAATAATGAATGAGCTGCCAAGTTTATTAAGGTTATGCAGTATTTTGCTTTTTTATTTTTTTGGATTTATAAGTTAAGTATATAAAATATATGGAGAATTAATTTGAAGGTCGTAAGTCTCATAAATATGAAAGGAGGGGTTGCAAAAACTACGTTGGCTATCAATATGGCTGACTGTTTGGCATCTCGACATCAAAAAAGGGTTTTACTAATAGATGTCGATCCTCAGTTTAATGCAACTCAATGCTTGGTTGCTCCTGAAGACTATATGGGGCATTTGCGAAAGGATGGAGACACTATTCTTAAGGTCTTCGATAGAAATTCTCGAATCGTGCCCAGTGCTGTTGCTAGTAGAGATAAGCTGAAGCCTAAAAATCTAGAAGATATAGAAGTTTTAAGTATAAAGAATAACTTTGATCTACTTCCGGGTAACCTCGAACTTTACCGTCTTGAAATGGCCCCTGGAGACGGACGAGAAAATAGATTAAAAAACTATCTGGCTAAGGTGGAAGATAAATATGATTACGTGGTTATTGATACTCCACCTACACCATCGGTCTGGATGACTAGCGCGCTTATTGCTTCTCAATATTATGTTATTCCTGTTAAGGCTGATCCGATATCCCTGACTGGTATAGATCTACTTAGAAGCATAATTGACGAGAAAAAGGAAAATTTTGACCTCTCACTGAGTTGTGCAGGACTTGTGTTAACATTAACTGAGTCCAATACAAAAGTGTATCAAAATGCCAAAATGAATTTGGAGCGTGATAAATATTGGAAGAGATATCTTTATCCAGTATCTTTGCCAAAAAGAGTCGGGATTGCACAGGGTCAACTAGATCAAATACATATACTTTCTGGAGATAATCTCGAGGCAAGAACTGCAATTACTAAT
Organism: Halomonas sp. IOP_14; assembly: GCF_021021315.1. Taxonomy (NCBI): domain Bacteria; kingdom Pseudomonadati; phylum Pseudomonadota; class Gammaproteobacteria; order Oceanospirillales; family Halomonadaceae; genus Halomonas; species Halomonas sp. IOP_14. The sequence goes on from NZ_JAINWD010000050.1 coordinate 32,357, forward strand.
ATTACGACAGAGTTTACAAACAGAGTTGAAGAAAATGACTGAACCTAAAAAAACACGTAGAAGCTCAGTTACTGATGAAACTAAAGTTAAGTATGCGATTGATTTTATTGAAGAACTGTCGTGGCTGTTGGATTCCAAGAAAAAGCTTAAGTTAAATGAAATACCAGATATTTTGAGAAGTCAGATGCTAACTGACAGCTTTGTGCTATCGGCAGCTGATAAGTACGCATCTCCTAATCCAAATATACACTATCTGATAGGAGTTCTACCGCGACTATTTCAAGATACAAAGCTTTTTCCAAAAAATGAAGATATTGCCTCGTTTGCAAAAGATGTGCTTGGAATTGAAGTTGCAAGAGTAGAAAAAAGATCAAAATATGAGCTTATAGGGCTAGTTGTATGTGAGTGTAATGAGCTTAATGACTCGAAGTTAGAAGACATGGTTAATGCGCTATCGGCAATCACTACTAGCACGGAAAAAATATCAAAATTCGCGGAAGCCAAAAAACTAACAGGTTTTTCTTGGAATGAGGCGATAAGAAAATTATCGGAATAATATGACTAGAGAATGTTCTGCTGATTTAACTAAGATGAATATGTATGTCAGTGAATATAAAATATCTAATAACTTGTCACATCCGGAGTATGTTGATTCATTAAGAAATATGCATAAGTGCTATTTTTCAGCTATTGCTTGGAATGCGGAATTGCAGCATGAAAGTGAAAATTTCCAACGACAGTACATCAACAGTAACGAGGATATTGTTTTTCGATTGTCTGAATCTGTTTCTGATTTAGCGTCTTCTTTTTTTAATTGGATTAATGGTAATTATAAAGCTTCAAGGGTGATGCTTAGAATTGCTATTGAGAACTTCATAAGAGCAGTTAGTAGTTTGGAAAACAAATCCCAGTTGGTTGAGAAGAGTTTGTATAAAGTGTTTGATGTCGCATCAAAACAAAATTTGTTCAACAACTCTCTTAATCCACTTGTTAGGCAGTGTTATGTGAGTCTACATAGTGATTACAAGGTGCTTTGTGCTGACGTGCATACCGCTACGGAGCAAAATATGGAAAGATTGTCTTCCTTGGCAGATTTTCCTGCATTTCATGCTGGTAAATCCAATAGTGCTGCTAGTTTTTATACTAGAGTCACTAAAAATATCACATCAATTTTCTGTCTTGTTTTTAATGAATTCTTTCATAAAATGCATCATAGGAACAAAGAAAATATACTAAATGGTATACCTCGTGAAATAAAGCCATCTATAAACGTACCCAAGCGCTAACAAAGTACTGCTGAATAAATATTAATCCTCCGCTCCAAGTTTTCTACAGGCCGCAGTGTTATCAAAAAATAGTTAGTTTCGTAGGATGCTGATTATGTTAATAAATGACGTGAGCTGGTAGGAAAGTCTGAAGGTTTACTCATGGGATAAACAAGCATTTGTCAAGCTGTTTAAGATCTTATCTGTTGAAACAAAGAGGATAATAATATCTTTTATTACTTGGCCGCTTCAAGAGACGCCATGGGCGAGAATGTTGGTGAGGAAGGGGTTTGCATTTACTTATGATAGCTTAAGAGTTAGATTTTCGACAGGAATGGCTGGTTTAAGTAAAAGGTTTTCAATAGTTTTCAAGATAGTAGGGATTTTCGTCTATAGGGAAATAAAGGTGTGCTCTATTTATTGCGAAGGTGCTCAGCTTGTGAAGCAGTGAATTTCGATATATCAAAAGCATTATGAGCTAGCTGCATAAGCGCAGGCCTATTCGTAACGCACTGCAAAGTACGACTGTTTATATTTAGCGAACTGGCACGCCATCGCCTTGGTCTTAAAGCGAGAGCACGAACAAGATATGAACCTACTTTTCCTCGGCACCTCGGCCGGTGTACCAACAAAAAGCAGAAACGTCTCCGGGGTCGCCTTGCGAGAGAGCAAGGGGAAGGGCTGGTACCTAATCGATTGTGGTGAGGGCACCCAGCATCAGGTCTTGCACACGAAGCTATCGTTCCATTCGCTGAAAGCCATATTTATTACCCACGTGCACGGCGACCACTGCTATGGCCTGCCGGGCATACTGGCGAGTGCGGGAATGGGTGGCCGGCAAGCGCCGCTTACCATAGTGGCGCCCGCAGGTATCAAGGCGTGGCTGGAGGCCACTTGCGAGGCCACGCAGCTTTGCTTGCCCTTCGCTTTGGAGTTTATCGATTCGGACGAGCTGCCCAGCGTTGAGTTTGAGAGCATCTCGGTTACTACGTTCAGGCTTTCACACTGGGCGCCGTCCTATGCTTATGGGTTTACGGAGACAAAGGTAGATGCTGCCTTGGACGTGGATAAGCTAGCGCAAAAGGGTATCCCAAGAGGGCCGTTGTGGGGGCAGTTGAAGCAAGGGTTTGATGTTGAGTTTGAGGGTGAGCGGTTAAAAAGCCATGAGTTCTTGATCTTCAAGCACAAGCCGAGAAAAGTGGTGATCGCTGGGGACAATGACCAGCCTGACTTGTTGTTTGATGCCTGCGCGGGCGCCCAGGTGCTGGTGCATGAAGCCACCTACACCG
>NZ_JAINWD010000051.1:0-33423 GCF_021021315.1 Halomonas sp. IOP_14
AGAGGCACAAGCCAACCTGGAACGCGTAGGCCAACTACGTGACGCCTTGAACGACAATCCCACCGGCAAAACCTCGGAACAAGCCCTGGCGTTGCGGGCGCAGGTAGAGGAGCTTTCCCAGATGGTGGAGCACCAGCAGCAAGCGATGATGGAGGCCTCTCGCAACGGCACCCTCACGGATGATGAGCTGCATGATTTGATAGACTACATCAATGAAGCTACCGCCAGTGTTGGAGAGTTGCGAGAGAACGTTGGACGGCAGACCGCGCGTGCCAATGGCAAAGGGACATGGGTTGATTTTCTTATTGGTTTTAACCCCGTTATAGCGGGAGCACAGCTGCTTGAAGGAGTGGGAGATGGCATCAGGTCAGGCCAATACGGCCAGGCCATTTTGCCTGTGTTACTTGATGCTACGCCCATCGGGCGCTCTCTCGGTTCCTTTGTTAACAAGGTGTTTGGCGGTTTCAAAAAGCCCAAGAGGGTTGACAGAGATTCGTCTAGTAGCACTGACGACACCTCGACTAAGGCGGATGTGCCACCACCGGCGCCTGAGGAAGGGGGGGCAGATTGCGGGGCGAGGAAAAACTGGGCAAGGAGGGGATATTGATGTTCCAGTTAAAACCCCTACTCTGACTCTAAGAGAAGGCCTAAGTACGGTAAGGGTCAGGTTGAAGATGTATGGGAGAACGCGAAGCAACCTGACGGAAATATCTATGATCCGAATACAGGTGAGTTACTAGAATGGGACACTTCGAAGTCAAGGGCTGGTCAGTGGGATATGGGGCATAAGCCTGGTCACGAATATCGAAAACTACACAAGGACTACATGGATGATAAGATCACGAAGGAAGAGTTCATGACGTTTTATAGAGACCCAAATAATTATCAGCCGGAATCTCCTAGTGCAAACCGGAGCCGTAAGTACGAGGTCGACTAAATATGAGTATTGAAGATGTTTTTCAGGCGATCCGATTAAAGAACTACCAAGACTATCTTCGTTTAATTGATGGCGTTGATGTAAACGCAGAAAACGAAGATGGACAAACACTGCTTCATGAGGCTGCTGCTTACAATAGCCTTGAGTGCGCCCGGGACCTAATTTCCAGAGGAGCGGATGTAGATAGCCAGGATCCGAAGGAAATGGTTCCCTTACACTATGCTGCTGCCAATGGAGCGTTTGAGGTTGCCGAGATTTTAGCTGAAGGTGGGGCAAACTTTTCTATCAGTGATAAGTACGGAAATGAGCCTTTGTGGACAGCGGTTTTTAATGCCAGAGGGAACTATAAAACAGTCGATCTATTTGTAAGGCACGGCGCAAACCCCAACCATAAAAATGATAGTGGAAAGTCCCCGTTTGATTTCGCCAAGCAAATTAAAGATTTCGGATTGATCACAATGCTTGAGAATGAGTAGTATCAAAGACGAGCCTCCAAGGCAGATTGAGGATATACTTCGAGGTGACTACCCGGAGCTTTTCGATCGTCACAACCTTCAGGCTTTCGGACTGTTGACGTCTGAAATATGAGCCTGTGAACCAAGTTCTGTAACTGCCTATGAGTAATGTATTCAAAAGCCTGTATCATGCAGACCGGTAGTGTTCAGAATTCTGTGTCAGCCGTTCGTCCCGTCTGAATTCAGACCGATTCTAACGAAGCCGTTGGATACGCGTGGTTCAAGGCTGGGCGGGCGGCGGCTACGGCAGCATCGCGATCCCCAGGGGCGGCCTGACCCAGATCAGTCGCTGATCACCGGGCACACCTTTTATGCGGTGAACACGCCACCTTAACCGCTACCGGCCAACAAAACCCGCATGGTGATCCGCACCCAGAGCCATAAAAGCAAAGGCTTTAACGAACTGCGCTTTGAAGATGCCACCGGCGAGGAGCAGGCTGGCTCCTCGTCCAAAAAGACCTCGACCTACTGGCCCTCAACGACCGCAGCGAAGAGGTCAAGTGCGATAATTATACCTGGCATAGGGGGACAGCACTACATCATCTAGATAATGTGACAATACAGTTTATTCCTACAAAGTTGCACGGAAATATACCGCATATAGGATCTGCATAAGATCTTAGAGGAGGGTTTTAATGTACAGTGAAATTTTAAGGAACCTTGGGGCAAGGGCATTGAAAGATGATTCAATTGAGCAATGTTCTTATGAGCAAGTATGCTCAGAGCTCGATATCAGACTACCAGATGATTATGTGTTGCTGTTAAATGATTATAATGGCTCAATTGTTTTTGATAATGGGACTATGTTTAAGCCAAAACAAAAAACTCCGATTGATTCAGAAGATGGCTTTCAGTCATTGGAGATTCTTTATGGTTTAAGTGGAAAGAATAATTTAATAAAGAAAAATGTGATGTATAAAGATCAGATTCCGGCTGGTTTTGTAACAATTGGTGAATCTATTGGAGGCAGTCAGATATGCGTGTCAAGCGCTGGCGGTGGTATTTATTTTTGGTTTCATGAGGCTGAAACTGATGATGGCTCTCTATTTGTAGTGTCGGATAGTCTCAATAGCTTTATTAATTCACTGATAATTGACGACATGCAAGGTAAAAATAAAAGAGAAGTGGATGATTCAGGCTCATTTTTAGATTTTTAATCGTGATGGATGGGAGTTTTAAATGAGTGTTAATCTACAGGGTAATGTAGTTCAGGAGGTCTTGCTTTTAGTACCTCACAAGTGGGATAAAATTCAGCTGAATATTGAAATTGATGATATTGAAGGTGAATTAGTCATTAGCCCGAAGGGAAAGTATTTTATTGGTGATGAATTGTATGAGTTACGCTTAGGAGTTGATACCACTAATGCTTTTAAAGAACTCCGCAAGGTTATGGCTCAGAACGATAGGGAAAGCCGAGCCTGGACTATCTGCGACCTTGATGTTCAAAATGATGGCCAATACGATTTTAAGTTCTCATATGATGAACCACCTAGGTTGGCTACTTTGAAAAATTGATAATAAAGGCTCTTCGTCGGTAGTGTCAGAATTCTGTGTCAGCTCATGAATCCAGGGTATAACGGTTTGTAATTGGCGGGAATTGCACCCTGCTCTCGCCCACAGGCCAGCCGCGCAGCACCTGGCAGGTGCGGGTGCAGGTGGGCTCTGTGGACAAACGCCTGATCGTGCGCGGGCCACGGGAGTTCCGCTGGCAGCTGCTCGGCGGCTGGCGGGTTACTGACCCCACTCCGGTGAGCGAAGTCCCGCTGAACTACCGCTATGCCTTCGGTGGGCACTACAGCCTGCCCGACGGGGACACCCTCACCAACACGCTCTACTACCGCGACAACCCCGCTGGGCGGGGCTGGTTGCCATCACGCGCTGACTATAAGCGGGTGTCCAGCGAGGTTGCCCGGTATTTAAAACCCGACCTTAACGCCGTCACACGGCTACCCGCTCCCCAGCTTGAAGATCCCGATGCCCTGGTCACCTCACCCTTTGATCGTCCGGCTCCGGCAGGCTTTGGGTCCATTGCCCCTTGGTGGGAGCCCCGGGTCAGTTATCAAGGCACCTTCGACAACCACTGGAAAACCCAGCGTTTGCCCTACTGGCCTGACTTGAGGATGCCACCGGCGAGGAGCAAATTTGGCTCCATGCCCAAAAAGATTTCGACTGCGGTGAAACCCATACCGTGCATGACAACGAGACCTACTGCATGGGCAAAGATTGAATAAAGTCGACAATAATCAAACCGAAATGGGGCAGTCTGTACCTAAAAAAGGTTGGTCACAAACTATTCAAGTAAATCGTTAGACGCTTTAGTGGCTTCTCTACTCGAAGGTTGGTATTGCTTGCCCCTCGCACCATGGTTGTCGATATATAGATATTGCCACTTCAAACCGTCCATGGCTAAGGCAAAGTGGATTTTACTTGAGATTATAGAAAAATTAGTGTATTTAAAAAATTGTGGCGAAGTATTATGAGGATGCTAGTGGGTGAGTGTGGTAAGATTCGCTATCACCATTTTTGGATCAATGAAGAGAGGGATCGAAATGACTGAGAGGGACTTACCTTACCCCAACAAGCCAGTAGGTGTAGGTGGTTGGTTGATGTTTTATATATGGGTTGTATGCATCATTCTTCCATTTATCTTTGTGGTCAAAATTCTAGAGTTTTTAAGAGAACAGGATGTTGTTGAAAATGCTGATTGGTTTAATTATTTTTTAGAAACTGTGCCTTACACTTCTGCTTTTTTTGTGTTTTGCCATTTATGCATGGTAGTTGTTTTATATGCGAGTAATAAGAAAGTTACGCGTTACATCGTCGTGTTGCTAATATGGCTTTCCGGCCCTTTGTTGAACGCTAGCCTTCTTGCCTTCTGTGTTGTGACTATGCCACCTGAAGCTGGGGAGTATTTCCTTGCGATGAGAATCCCACCTTCCATTTTTAATCTGGTATGGTCAGTTATCTGGACTCTTTATTTTTTACGCTCTAAGAGAGTGGCTAACACCTATTGGCGAGATGAAAAGGCTATAAAGAATTCGGCAGCTTAAGCGGCGTCGTAGTACGGGTAAAACGATCATGCTGAACTAAGCCTCGGAGTTTGCTGACCACGAGGCTGTTACAAAGGCGGTTAGCGCCTCTGTTTATTTCTTGATCCTTGTTACTCAGGCCCTTGTGGGAGTCATGAGATCAAGAAAATGAGTGGTTTGTATAGAAATCCAACAAATAGTCTGAGAAGATAAGTAGAATTAAGATCAGTGCAGGGATTGCATGCCATGCCTCACCTTATTGCTATATCACTTCTGAGTCTCACCCTTTTCTTATGCTCCTCACCCGCATTAGCCCAGCCGATGAATGAAGCGCTTAGCGCTTATACTGACGATCAAGTTAATGCAGGTTTTGATCAGCTTGTCGCACGCGCTAAGCAAGGTGATTCGGAGTCACAGTATCAGCTTGGTGCTATGTATCGTCACGGCGATGGCGTATCCAAAAATACTAACAAAGCCATCACGTGGCTTAGACTCGCGACAAAACAGGGGCATCCTGACGCCCAATTTATGCTGGCAGGGATGTATTACTTAGGCATTGGGCTCCCTCAAAGCTCTAGTGACGCGGCCGAGCTATATTTTCTCGCCGCTGAACAGGGTGTTCCCGATGCACAGTATAACTTAGGTGTTATGTATCGCGATGGCGAAGGCGTAGTACAGGATTTTAGTAAAGCCATCGAGTGGTTTCAGTTAGCCGCCGACCAAGAAGTGGTTGATGCCTATAATAACTTAGCCTGGCTTTACTATCGGGGCGAAGGCGTTACTCAAAGCATGAGTGATGCCTTAAGGCTATTTAATCTTGCGGCTGAGAACGGCCATATGGGCGCTCAAAACCAACTGGGGTATATGTATGCCAATGGCGAGGGCGTTACCCAGAATGAGGATACCGCGACTGAGTGGTATCGCCGGGCCGCAGAACAAGGGGATGCCGATGCGCAGTTTAGAGTGGGCTACCGGTACGATACCGGCCTGGGCGTTGCTCAAAATAGCCGCAAGGCGTTGGGTTGGTATCGCCAGGCTGCTGAGCAAGGCCATATTTCTGCCCAGTTCAACACGGGCATCATGTACCGAGACGGAGAAGGCGTTGAGCAAGACGCGCGAGCAGCGGCAGACTGGTTTCGGCTGGCCGCCGAGCAGGGCGATGCTGATGCACAGTTTGAATTAGGCTATATGTATGATTTTGGTGCAGGTATTCCCCCAAACCCAGAAAAAGCGATGATGTGGTACCGTCGCGCCGCAGAGCAGGGTGACGTCATGGCTCAATTCAACCTGGGGGCTATGTACCGTTACAACCCAGGCGTTGAACGAGACGATCATGAAGCGGCGCACTGGTACCGTCTTGCCGCCGAACAGGGAGATACTGATGCTCAAACCATGCTAGGCGCTATGTACCAGTTTGGTGAAGGCGTGCCTATTAACCGCGTACTCGCCCTGCAGTGGTATCAACAAGCGGCCATTCAGGGCAATGCTATGGCCCAATACAATTTAGGCAGTATGTACCTTCGCGGCGAAAGCATTCCCGAGAGCCGGAGTGACGCCATTCGCTGGTTTGATCTTGCCGCCCGCCAAGGGGAACCGAATGCCCAGTTTACGCTTACTCTCATTTACGTCGAATCACTAGGGCTTTTAGCAGGTGGCTAGCTCGTAATTAGTTCACTTATTATCTGCAATCAAGAAGACAATTAGGCTACGACTAAGCTCTGTCTTACACCAAGGACAAAATATGCGACTACTTATTGCCATCTTGCTGTTTCTTACTTGTGCGGTCTTTACACTCGCGACTCCTAATGGTTATGTTAGCTACGAGGGATTGATTGTAGATATTATTTTAACGGCTATTTTAATCCCATCATTGATGGCGCTTCCTTTCTGCCTACCCAAATCTGGTAGAAACGTTAGGCGTTTCCTCAAAGCATATAATATCGCCGTGCTTGTTGTTATTTTATTTCAAGTTAAAGACCTTCCTGTTGGTAAAGAAAAAGCCATCGCTTCCACAGAGGATGCCAATAACTCTGAAGTGATCAGTAGCGACGCAACAAAAAAAATTACCAATGGCGAGTTCGCTATATCCGTTCCACTTACCTGGGCCATTTATGCGCCCAGCGGGAAAGACTATATTTTAAGAACAAAGAGTGAAACAGGTGAGTTAGAAATGTTCATTGGTTTCGATCAGAATGATGCCTCTCTTACCTTAGAAGAGTACGGTTTATTGCTTGAAAGCAGTTTCCAATATCATGTGCCGGGCGATATTTTTGTATCGACCTCGGCCAATTGCGGAGTAAAAGACATCGAGTGTCTTTATCAAGTCGTAAACATTGTAGATGGCGATCAAGAAACATCTACCCTCGTTGCTTCTTTAGCCGCTCCTAATGGGCACTATAGAATAATGATAAACACCTTTACTGCGTCGTGGGAGGAACAGAGCGCCACAATATTCAAAGTACTGCATTCTTTTAGGTTGCTATAGCAGGGTGATTCTTGCGCTAGACTGGTGCGTTGCTCCATCATCCATATATTCCCCAAAGATATAACTACCTTTAAATAAAGAATTTCCCGCACTCTACAGCTATCATTAGGCTCATAACTATTGTCCATGTCTACCAAAAGCGCCTGTTTGTTAACAGGCGCTTTTGGTGCTGCTAAAGGTGAATGTATGTCTACAACGACGGTTGCTGCGCCGCAGAGCTATCGCGTGCCGCTGATAGCCACAGCGGCGATTGTGCTGGGTGCGTTGCTTATTGGGGTTGTCTTTGACGCCAACATTGGCCTGTTGATGATTGTCGGCGGGCTATTTGGCATGGTGCTGTATCACGCTGCCTTTGGTTTTACCTCAGCGTGGCGGGTATTTATTACTGAGCGGCGCGGGCGTGGCCTGCGTGCCCAAATGGTGATGCTGGCCATTGCCGTGGTGCTGTTTTTCCCTGCCCTGGGGGCGGGCACGCTGTTTGGTAACGAGGTGTCGGGCTTTGTGGCGCCTATTGGTATCTCCGTGCTTGTAGGGGCGTTCCTGTTCGGTGTGGGCATGCAGTTAGGCGGCGGCTGTGCCTCTGGCACGCTGTTTACCGCGGGCGGCGGTAACGCTCGTATGTTGATTACGCTGGTGTTCTTTATTGTCGGCTCGGTGATTGGCTCGGCGCATTTTGCCTGGTGGCAGAGCTTACCGGCTTTTCAACCGGTATCGCTGGTTAACGTCGCCGGGGTCAGTGGGGGGATCGCCATTAGCCTGGTGCTGTTTGCGGCTATTGCGGCGTTTACCTGGGTGATGGAGAAGCGTCGTCATGGTCAGTTAGAACAGGCGCCCATGGTCGATAAGCATGGCTATGAGCGTTGGTTGACTGGGCCTTGGCCGTTAGTGGCGGGCGCGGTGGCGTTGGCGCTGCTCAACTTTGCCACCTTGGCACTGGCAGGCCGCCCTTGGGGAATTACCTCTGCGTTTGCGCTGTGGGGTGCTAAAGGCTTTGAACTGGTGGGCGGCGATGTCAGCCAGTGGGGCTATTGGCAGTCCCCTGGCAACGCAGCGGCCCTTAAAGCCAGCGTATGGAGCGACATCACTACGGTAATGAATGTCGGTATTATGCTGGGCGCGCTGGCTGCCGCCAGCTTGGCGGGTCGCTTTGCACCTAACTTCAGAATCCCGTTGAAATCTATCTTGGCCGCGGTCATCGGCGGCATCTTGCTAGGTTATGGCGCGCGTTTGGCGTTTGGTTGCAATATTGGTGCTTACTTCAGCGGCATTGCCTCTGGCAGCCTTCACGGTTGGGTATGGCTGGTAGCGGCGTTTGCGGGCAACATGTTTGGCGTTAAGCTGCGGCCGTTCTTCTTCGCTGGCGTGGAGGGGCGCAAACCCACCGCTAAAACTTGCTAGGGCATCGTTAGATCACTAGTTAATCGCGCCATCACGCCTCGGTTTAGGCTTCCTAAACCGAGGCGTTTTTTTATCAACATGGTCGCTCTCTTCCACCTTTGTCGCAGGAGCATGTTACATTACGCTCAAACGCCGCAAACGCCCGATGTTGCTGCATTGCAGCAGTGATTGACATAAAAAAGAGAGTGCTTATGACTACCGAGAGTAGACGCCCCCTATACCTTCCTTACGCCGGTCCTTCTTTGCTCGAAATGCCGCTATTGAACAAAGGCAGCGCGTTTACTCAGCAGGAGCGCTTGGCGTTTAACCTGATTGGTTTGCTGCCGCAGAAGGTAGAAACTATTGAGGATCAGCTAGAGCGGGTCTACCGCCAGTACCAACAATGCCATAGCGACCTCGAAAAGCACATCCACCTGCGCGCCATTCAAGACGACAACGAAACACTCTATTTCCGTATGGTTTCCCAGCATCTTGAAGAGATGCTGCCGATTATTTACACCCCCACGGTAGGGCAGGCGTGTCAGGAATTTTCCAACATTTACCGTAACCACCGCGGCCTGTTTATTAGCTATCCTGACCGCGAACATATGGATGATATCCTGCGCAGCGCCACCAAAGATAATGTCAAAGTGATCGTAGTGACGGATGGTGAGCGCATTCTAGGCCTCGGCGACCAGGGCATCGGGGGCATGGGTATCCCGATTGGTAAACTGGCGTTGTATACCGCCTGTGGCGGTATTAGCCCCGCCTACACGCTGCCGATCATGATTGATGTGGGCACTAACAACAAAGCGCTGCTGGATGATCCCATGTACATGGGCTGGCGCCACGAGCGGGTAGGGCAGGAAGAGTACGATGCTTTCATGGCAGAATTTATCGCTGCTGTGAAGCGCCGCTGGCCGAACGTGCTGCTGCAGTTTGAGGACTTTGCCCAGGCCAATGCGGTGCCGCTGCTAGAGCGCTATCGCAACGAGCTTTGCTGCTTCAACGACGATGTGCAGGGGACTGCCTCTGTGGTGGTGGGTACGCTAATGGCGGCTTGTCAGGCCCGGGAAGAGACCATTGCCCAGCAGCGTGTGGTGTTTGTAGGTGGCGGTTCCGCGGGGTGTGGAATCGCCGAGCAGGTGGTCGTAGCGATGGAAGCGGAGGGCTTGACCGAAAGCGAAGCACGGTCGCGTATTTACATTGTCGATCGCGACGGCTTGATGACCAGCGATCAAGAGTGGCAGCGCGACTTCCAGCGCCGGTTAGCCCACGACCCTTCGCTAGTCGCCGAGTGGAATGGCCAGGGTCTGGAAGAGACGATTGCTCAGATCAAACCAACAGTGCTGATCGGTGTCTGCGGCCAGCGCGGTATCTTCACCGAGCAGGTGGTGCGCACCATGCACGCGGGTTGTGAGCACCCGGTCATCATGCCGCTCTCTAACCCTACTTCCCAGGCAGAGGCCGTGCCAGAGGATGTTATTCGCTGGACCGACGGCCAAGCCTTGGTAGCCACCGGTAGCCCCTTTGCGCCGGTGGTTTACAACGGCCGTACTTATCCGATTGCCCAGTGCAACAATGCCTATATCTTCCCAGGCATTGGGTTGGGCGTGATTGCTGCCAGTGCCAATCGAGTCACCGACGAGATGCTGATGAGCGCCTCGCGGGCGCTGGCCCGTGAAGCGCCGCTGGTTAAAGAGGGCAAGGGTGCTTTGCTGCCGCCGCTATCGCGTATTCGCGATATCAGCAAGTCGATTGCTTTTGAAGTGGCTGCCCAGGCACAGCAGAATGGCGTGGCACTGAAAACCAGTGGTACGACGCTACGGGAACTGATTGAAAAGGCGTCCTGGTCGCCAGATTATCGCACATATCGCCGCCGCGCTTTTTAAACGTTTGGCTAAAAAAAAGCCCCCACCGAGGTGGGGGCATGCAAGCATTGGTAGGTTTTACCCTTTAGGCTGCGCCGATCATCTTGCGCAACACGTAGTGAAGGATACCACCGTGGCGGTAGTAAGCCAGCTCGTTTACCGTATCAATTCGGCACTTGGCATCAACGCTACGTTCCCCGTCGGCATTTTTGATCACGATGTTGACCGTACCACCTGGCGTCAGGTCGCTTAAGCCGGCAATCGAAATCTCTTCATCGCCGGTTAATCCCAGCGTTGTACGGCTTTCGCCTTCGGCAAACTGCAGCGGTACAACGCCCATGCCGATCAGGTTAGAGCGGTGAATACGCTCGAAGGATTCAGCAATCACCGCGCGAACGCCCAGCAAACGGGTGCCTTTGGCCGCCCAATCCCGTGAGGAGCCGGTGCCGTACTCTTTACCGGCGATCACGACGAGCGGTTTGCCTTCCTCTTTGTACTTCATGGCCGCATCGTAAATGGCCATCTGCTCGCCGCTGGGTACGTGGCGTGTTTCACCGCCGACCACACCGTCGAGCATCTCGTTTTTGATCCGCACGTTGGCGAAGGTGCCGCGCATCATGACTTCATGGTTACCCCGGCGTGAGCCGTAGGAGTTGAAGTCGACCGGCCTGACGCCGTGTTCTTGCAGATAGCGCCCGGCGGGGCTGTCAGGCTTGATGGCACCGGCAGGGGAGATATGGTCGGTGGTCACCGAATCACCCAGCATGGCAAGCACGCGGGCACTGTGCACATCTTCGATGGCATCCGGCTCGCGGCCCATGCCTTCAAAGAAGGGCGGGTGCTGAATGTAGGTGGATTCAGGCCACTGATAGACCTTGCTTTCTGACACGTCGATGGCTTTCCAGACATCGTCACCCTCAAACACTGCGCCGTATTCTTTACGGAACATGGCGGTGTTGACCTGCTCGACGGCGCTGGCAATCTCGGCCTGACTGGGCCAGATATCTTTGAGGTAGACCGGGTCGCCGTTGCTATCTTTGCCCAACGGCGCCTGGGTAAGGTCAAGCTGGACATTACCCGCCAGGGCGTAAGCCACCACCAGGGGCGGCGAGGCCAGCCAGTTGGTTTTGACCAACGGGTGTACACGGCCCTCAAAGTTACGGTTACCGGAGAGCACCGAGGCCACGGCAAGATCGCCGCTGTTGATCGCTTTTTCGATCTCATCAGGCAGCGGGCCGGAGTTACCGATACAGGTGGTGCAGCCGTAGCCGACGAGGTTGAAGCCCAGTGCATCCAAGTCATCGTTTAATTCAGCGGCTTCCAGATAATCGGTGACCACTTTGGAACCTGGTGCTAAGGAGGTTTTCACCCAGGGCTTCGTGGTTAACCCCTTTTCACGCGCTTTACGTGCCAGCAGCCCAGCGGCCATCATCACGCTGGGGTTGGAGGTGTTGGTGCACGAGGTAATCGCCGCAATCACCACCGCCCCGGGGTCAAGGCTGAAATCATGGTCATCAAGCGTAACGGCCTGGCTGGTGTCATGCTCGAAGCTGCGCCTCACCCCCACGGCGGTTTGGCCGCCTTCAGAAGAGAGTTCCCCCTTTGCGTTGGCATCCGCGTTGACGTCTTCCTGCATGAACTTGTCAAAGGCCGCCGCCATGTCTTTCAGCGCCACGCGATCCTGCGGACGTTTGGGGCCGGCCAGGCTGGCCTCTACCTCGGTCATGTCCAGTGCTAGGGCGTCGGTGAAGATCGGCTCGTCATTAGGTTCACGCCACAGCCCTTGGGCCTTGCTATAGGCTTCCACCAGGGCGACTTGCTCATCTTCACGCCCCGTCAGGCGCATATAGTTCAGGGTTTCTTCATCCACTGGGAAGAAACCACAGGTAGCACCATACTCGGGGGCCATATTGGCGATCGTGGCACGATCCGCCAGCGGCAGGTCTTTCAAACCATCGCCGTAGAACTCGACAAATTTACCCACCACGCCTTTTTTACGCAGCATCTCGGTAACGGTGAGTACCAGGTCAGTGGCGGTAATACCTTCGCGTAGCTTGCCGGTTAATTTAAAGCCAATCACTTCGGGGATCAGCATCGACACCGGCTGACCGAGCATGGCCGCTTCGGCTTCAATACCGCCCACGCCCCAGCCAAGCACGCCCAGGCCGTTGATCATGGTGGTGTGAGAGTCAGTGCCCACGAGGGTGTCGGGGTAGGCAAAGGTCTTGCCGTCTTCGTCCTTTGTCCATACCGTTCTGCCTAGGTACTCCAGGTTGACCTGGTGACAAATACCGGTACCGGGGGGAACGACGCTAAAGTTATCAAACGCCTGCTGGCCCCAGCGCAGAAACTCATAGCGCTCGCGGTTGCGCTGCATTTCGATATCGACGTTCTCTTGAAATGCAGCCGGGTTGCCGAACTTATCGACCATTACCGAGTGGTCGATAACGAGATCGACGGGGGAAAGCGGGTTGATCTTCGCCGGGTCTTCGCCCAGCTTTTCTACTGCGGCGCGCATGGAGGCTAAATCCACCACGCCGGGCACGCCGGTAAAGTCCTGCATGAGTACCCGCGCCGGGCGGTAGCCGATTTCGCGGCTGGATTTGCCCTCGGCCTGCCAGTCGACCAGGGCCTGCATATCTTCCTGATCTACGCTTTCGTCGTCGGCGAAGCGCAGCTGGTTTTCGAGTAGAATCTTGAGCGTCTTGGGTAGCCGGTCAATGCTGCCCAGGGTCTCGGCCGCGTGGGGCAGGCTGTAGTAGTGATAGGTTTTACTACCAACCTCTAGGGTGTTTAGCGTATCGGGTATCTTGCTCATATCTCTCTCCTCTGGTTGCTGAGCGCAGCGCTCAGCATGACGGTCACGATCTTTCTTTAGTATAGATTTCCCCCCAGTATGGCGTTGATTTAGTAATAACACATGGGTCTTTGCACAGAGGCTTTCAAGGTTTCTTCGCCTAATAGCGTAGATGAAACCTTGCAATAGCTTGTACTTGGCACCATTTCAGGCAGACTCTGTGGCTAATTTTTTCAAAGCTATTAACACAGCTAGCGACAAAGCTATCAGTCAGATATTTACAAGGTGGTGTCATGGAAACTCGTCATGAGCGTTTGATTATTCTTGGATCCGGTCCCGCAGGCTATACGGCTGCCGTCTATGCTGCTCGGGCCAACCTGAAGCCGCTGCTAATTACCGGTATTCAGGCGGGTGGCCAACTGACCACCACAACCGATGTGGATAACTGGCCCGGCGACGCTCAAGGCGTGCAGGGGCCGGAATTGATGGAGCGTATGAAGCAGCATGCCGAACGTTTCAATACAGAGGTGCTGTTTGATCATATCAATGAGGTTAGCTTAAGCGAAAAACCGTTTACCTTAAAAGGCGATAGCGGCATTTATACCTGCGATGCGCTGATCGTGGCCACCGGCGCCAGTGCCCGTTACCTGGGTCTGCCCACTGAGCAGCAGTTTATGGGCCAAGGGGTGTCGGCCTGCGCTACCTGCGACGGTTTTTTCTACCGCAATCAGGAAGTCATTGTGGTTGGCGGCGGCAATACCGCCGTGGAAGAGGCGCTCTATCTCTCTAACATCGCTTCCAAAGTGACCCTGGTACACCGCCGTGACACACTGCGGGCGGAAAAAATCCTCCAAGATAAGCTTTTCGAGAAAGCTGAGGCGGGCAAAATCGTTCTTGAGTGGTTCCAGGAAGTCGAAGAAGTGCTCGGCGATAACTCCGGTGTTACAGGCGTTCGGGTTAAATCCACTAAAGATGGTTCAAGCAAAGAGATTCATGCGCCTGGACTGTTTATTGCCATTGGCCATAGCCCCAACACAGGGATCTTTGAAGGCCAGCTGGACATGAACGGCGGCTATATCAAAGTGCATTCAGGCCTTGAAGGGAATGCAACCGCGACTAGCGTACCGGGCGTATTTGCCTGCGGCGACGTGATGGATCACATTTATCGTCAAGCAATCACTTCAGCTGGCAGCGGCTGCATGGCAGCGCTGGATGCCGAGCGCTATTTAGACGGTATTGCTTAAAACCATTGTCACAACGCCGTGAATGAGTTGAAGCGCCTAATGATTAACAGTCGATAGGCGCTTCATCAATCCTTAGCCGCCCTAATTGGCTAAGTACCAGCTTTTTACCCTTAGAGCCCACGGCGCCGCTGGTTGAGCAAATAGCAAAACTGCCGTTATAACCGCTGGTATAGCCCAGCGGGCTGTAACGGATACGCGACCAGCCCCGGTTGTAGGTCACTTGTGTGCCTTGTTGCGCGGGCACAATGCGCAAAATGTCTTCTTCAGTGATGCTATCGGTTTTATTGCCCCACACAATCATAAGCTCTCCACCCCAGTCATTAGCGCAAGCCTCACGGTTCTGCGAGGCTGGGCAAAGCGTCAGCTGGCGGCGTTGGCTAATCGCTGTATTACGCGCGAACGAAAACGCACTCTGGAATCGATTGACCTCGCTAGTCTGTGCGGTACGCTCCCCCAATGCTTGAAAATTGGGTAGCCCCCAGGCGGCGATGATTCCAACCAACAGCAGGGTGATCAGTAGCTCGATCAGTGTAAACCCGCTTTCAGGTGTGGTGTGCGTCTTGACGTAAAAACTGCTCATCGCCTCTCCTCACTTGACCTTGTTATCGCCCGCGCTATGCTCACTCTCCTTTACCAGTAGCGAACATATCGTCGTTAATAGGTCATCCTAGGCGGCGCTACGCTTTTTTTATGTAAGCCAAAACGGACAATTTTGTGAGCGATTTCTTAATTATTGGCGGCGGCGTGATCGGTATGATGACAGCGCTGCAGTTAGCCGATGCCGGTCACCAGGTCACACTGGTTGATCGTGGTGAGTGCGGTAAAGAGGCATCCTGGGCGGGTGGTGGTATCGTTTCGCCGCTCTATCCCTGGCGCTACGACTCTGCGGTATCGCAACTTTCCCGCTGGTCGGAAGGCGTTTACCCCTCTTTGGTCCTTCGCTTATTGGAAGAGACCGGTATTGACCCCGAATATCGTCAAAAAGGGCTGCTCTACCTAAATGTGGACGATGCCGACCAAGCGCTGCAATGGGCACGCCAGCTGGGGAAACCGCTAGAGCGGGTAGGGGCAGACTTTGTTCACGCTAAAGAACCTGGTGTGGCAATGGCTGACGATAGCGCGCTATGGATGCCGACGCTGGGCAGTGTGCGCAATCCGCGTTTAGCCAAGGCGTTGAAGGCGCGGTTAGCGGCGATGCCCCAGGTAACGCTGAAAGAGCAGTGCGAGGTCAGTGGTTTTATTCAACAGGGTGGCAAAGTAGAGGGCATCGTTGAAGGCGTGGTGACGTCTCAGGGGCTGATAACGGCTGAACGCATTATTGTTTGCGGCGGTGCTTGGGCTGCGCAGCTCTTGTCGCAGTTGAATGTGCAGTTGCCGGTAAGACCCGTTAAAGGTCAGATGATCGCTTACCAAGCACCCAAAGGGTTGGTGCAGCGCGTGGTGTTAAAAGATGGGCGCTATATTATTCCGCGTGCAGATGGCTTGCTATTGGTCGGTTCTACATTGGAAGAGGCGGGTTTTGACAAGCGCACCGATGAGGCGGCATTGGCGTCGCTAAAACAGAGTGCTGAAGCGATCCTGCCCGCTTTGGCAACGTGCCCGGTAGCACACCAGTGGGCCGGCCTGCGGCCTGGATCCCCAACGGGCATTCCCTTTATCGGCGCGCTGCCTGAATGGAGTAACGTCTTCGTCAATGCCGGGCACTATCGCAACGGCTTGGTGCTGGCGCCTGCCTCGACCCATTTACTGGTGGATCAACTGCTGGGGCGCGAGCCACTAATTGACCCCGCGCCTTACCAACTTACGCCAGAGCGGCTAATACAGGCTTAAGGTGTGCCGTCTTTATCCTGCTGCTCCTGCAGGTAGCGGTCGCGATGGGCGCTGGAGCAGAACCATTGCTCCTGGTCACGCAGTGCTTCGTCTTCAGGAACGTGGACCTCACACCAGCGGCAGCGCACCATTTTGCCACCCTCGTGGCGGTTGACTTTTTTATGCTGCGCTTCATGCTCAAGCTTACGTTGCCGGTATATGCCGTATAGCTTTAAACCGGCATAGAATATAACGGCGAAGATAATCAGCCGAATGATCAAGAGGTTCATCCTTTTGTGTCTCCCAAAGTGGGAATCTAGGCACAAGGCGTTAGGATAGACCCGCAGCCTTTGCCAGTTGGCGGCCCTTGCGGGACAATACGACTATGTTGGTGTAACCCTATTTTAAAGATTCTCAAGAGATTTTGACGCCCATGCAAGACTTAACGCTGGTAATGGCCCAACTCGATCCTCTGGTCGGGGATATTCCCGGCAATGCCGCACGCGCGATTGAAGCAGTGCGCGAAGCGCGGATTGAGCATGGGGCGGATATTGTTGTCTTTCCAGAGCTTTTTTTGTCAGGCTACCCACCGGAAGACCTGCTGCTGCGCCCCTCAATGGAAACCCGCCTGCGTGAAGCTCGCGCGCTAATGGCATCGAAGGTCGCCAGTGATGTGTTGGTGATCATTGGCTATCCCGGCGTGCGGGAAGGTCGCTGTTACAACTTGGCGGGCCTACTTTACAACGGCCAGTGGGAAGCTGAGTACGCCAAGCAGGCGCTGCCTAACTACCAAGTGTTCGATGAGCAGCGCTATTTCACGCCCGGCACTGAAACGCTGGTGTATGAGCATAAAGGCGCCAAACTGGGCATCGTGATCTGCGAAGACCTATGGGATGGCGTGCCGGTTAAGGCCGCCGCGCAAGCGGGCGCTGAGGTGCTGGTTTCCTTGCACGCCTCTCCTTATCACCAGGACAAGCCCGCGGAACGGTTGCGCCTGTTGGAGAAACACGCCCAGGATACGCAGCTTCCAATTGTGTATGTGAACACCATCGGTGGCCAAGATGAACTGGTCTTTGATGGCGGCTCTTGCTGTGTTAACGCCAGCGGTGAGCTGCAGGTGCTGGCACCGTATTGGCAGGCGGGCCTGATGCCAGTTCAGTTTTTGCAAACCAGCGCGACGGTCTGGGAACCCCAAGCCGGAGAGGTTGACCCCGAGGTAGAACCGGAAGAGAGCCTTTACTGTGCGTTAGTTACCGGGGTGCGCGATTACGTCAACAAGAGCGGTTTTGAGGGCGTGGTGTTGGGGCTTTCCGGCGGTATCGACTCAGCGCTTTCGCTGGCGATTGCGGTTGACGCACTGGGCCCTCAACGGGTGCAGGCGGTGATGATGCCGTACCACTACACCGCGGATATCTCCAAGCAGGATGCTGCAGAACAGGCCAAAATGCTCGGCGTCCACTATGAGATCATGCCGATCGAGCCCATGGTAGAAGCCTTTATGGGCACGCTGGCAGAGAGCTTCGCGGGAACTGAGCGAGATACCACCGAAGAGAACCTACAGTCCCGCTGTCGCGGCGTACTGCTGATGGCGATCTCCAATAAAAAAGGCTTGATGGTACTGACGACTGGTAACAAGAGCGAAATGGCGGTGGGCTACGCCACGCTGTATGGCGATATGGCGGGCGGTTTTAATGCCATCAAAGACGTGTATAAAACCTGGGTGTATCGCTTGGCTCGCTGGCGCAATACGCAATCACCTGCGATCCCCGAGCGGGTCATTGAGCGCCCACCCAGTGCGGAGCTGGCGCCGGACCAGCAGGATAGCGACTCTTTACCCGATTACGACGTGCTCGACGCTATCTTATTAAGCTATATCGAAGGCGACATGAGCGCTGAAGCGATCATCGCTGGTGGCTTTGACGCTGAAGACGTCTATAAAGTGGTGAAGCTGGTTGACCGCTGCGAGTATAAGCGCCGCCAGGCGCCCATTGGTGTCCGGGTGACGCCTCGGGGCTTTGGTCGCGACCGCCGCTATCCGATCGTCAATGGTTGGCAGCCCGGTGAGTAAGCCTTTATGACGGGGACTACCTCCGTATTAGGCGAGCATTGGTGGTGCAGCCAAACTGCGCTGTATCATCTCTGCAGCGGATACCGGCTTGCAAAAATAATATCCTTGGAAGGCATGACACTGGTGTTCGTTTAGGTGGCGCCAGTGCTCTTGGTTTTCGACACCTTCGGCGATAACCTGCAACCCGAGCGAACGCCCCATGGCAATAATGGTTTGTACGATGGCCTTATCGTCCGTGTCTTTATGCAGGTTGCGCACAAATGATTGATCGATTTTGATTTGATCTAAAGGGAGCCGTTTGAGGTACTGCAGCGACGAGTAGCCAGTGCCGAAATCGTCCAAGGAAAAGCTAACTCCCAGCGCTTTGAGCTGGTGCATGCGGGCAATGATGTCATCTATTTCGCCAATCATAGTACTTTCTGTCAGCTCCAGCTTTAGCCGGTGGGCCGGAGCACCGCTTTTGGTTAGCACGCCGCAAACGGTGTCCACGAAGTCGGGCTGTTGAAACTGTTTGGCGCTGACGTTGACTGCTAATGTTAGATGCTGCGTGTTTTCGTCATTTGCCCAGATGACTAACTGTTCACAGGCTGTTTCGAGTACCCAGTTGCCAATCGGCATGATTAGACCCGTTTCCTCAGCTAGGGGGATAAAAGTACCCGGCGAGACAAACCCATGACGCGGGTGTTGCCAGCGGATCAATGCTTCTGCGCCAATCGCCCGCCCAAGGCTGTCTACCTGCATTTGATAGACGAGTATAAATTCATCTCGCTCAATAGCCAGCCGCATATCATGCTCTAACTCAATGCGGGCTTCTAAATCGGCTTGTACCTTTGGGTCGTAAAAACGAATGTTATTGGGGCCTGATTTTTGGGCTAAGTGAACGGCAGCGTTGGTATATTGAAACAAGTTGTCGACCGTGTGCTGTGGCCCGTTAAACAATGCAATACCCATGCTCAAACTAAGAAAATGTTCTTGCCCTTCTAGCTGGAAAGGCTGATTGAGTTTGTGCTGTATCTGTTCGGCCAATACCTCGGCTTTTTCGGCCGCTTTTAGGTGTTCTCCAGCCAGGCCGTCTAATATGACCATGAACTCATCGCCGCCAAGGCGGCCAATGGTGGCGCCTTCGACTTGTAGGTCGGTAAGGCGCTGGGCAATAAGCTTGAGGAGGTTATCGCCCACGCGATGGCCGCTGCTATCGTTGATGCGCTTGAAGTTATCCATCCCCAGATACACTAGCGCGCCAAATGTGCTGGCCTGTTGGTTGGTATCCAACGAATGCTGTAGATGCTCTTTCATCAAGCGCCAGTTAGGTAGTTTAGTTAGCGTATCGTAATAGGCGAGCCGGTGAATCTTTTGCTCGGCTTCACGGCGCTGCTGCTCGGAATCCTTGAGCGCGATCAATGCGGTGGCAATCCGCTTCAAGGGGCCGCTATGCTGCTGTCTCATCTGCTCAATAGCGTGGAAGTCCGGCAACGGCTGTCGGCGCTTAGAAAGCGATAAAATAGCGTCTCCCACTACCATCAACCGTTTATTGATGCGCCAGGAAGCAAAAAATGCTGCGCTGATAAGCACACCCATCATGGCAATGCCCAGCCAGATGGTGGTGCTATGAGAGCGTGTAAGTGCATCAAATGAAAGGTCATGACGCTCCTTGGCACGCAGGGTTAAGGCTTCGAATATTTGCTGGGAGAATAGCGTAAAGGTGTTGAAGTGGTTTTGCGCTTCTTTGAGGAAGAGGGCGGGGTCGCCCAGTTCTCGTGCTGCTGACTCATTGGCCATACTGACAAAACGCTGATATTGCCGGAACGCACTTTGAAGGGCGGCGGTACTGTCCTGGCTTAAGTCGATAAGCAGGGGGGAGGTCGCCAGGGTGTCCACGCTTTGGCCGATCTGGTTAAGCTCTTGCGCAATCTGACTGTAGGCCGTATAGCGTTGCGAAGTACTTAGCTTTGTTACTTCAGTGTCGATCAATAAAGCAGTGATACGTTGGTGTAAGTCGCTAAGCTGGCGATCAAAGGTCGCCATTTGAACCAAAGTGTCTAAATCATTGGTCTGTAAAAGGTTGCTTTGCTGCGACTGTTCTTCCAGCACCTTCATGGCGATTGTCAGCATCAGCAGGGCAGGTAGTACCACCATTAAAATAGGTAACAAAAAAACCATTAAAAGGCTTTGGGTGGATTTCATTACAACCTCGGGCAAGGCAATAAAGAACGGCTCCTAACCCTTAGGAGCCATTTCTCTCTACACTATAAACGGCCAAAATCGTTATTAGTTTAGAAGTTTTCCCACTTAGGTTCGCTTGGCTGAGGTTTCGCAGCCGCGAGTGTAGGTTTGTTAGTGCCTGGAATGCGTGCAGGTGCAGGTGCCAATGCAGTGTGCTGCGGCTGTGCATTTTGAAGGGTCTTCGGCAGCTTGAAGACTTCCATGGCATGCAGTAGAGAGTGGGCATTCTGACGTAGGTTATTGGCGGAGGTGGCGCTCTCTTGTACGAGTGCGGCGTTCTGCTGAGTGACTTGATCCATCTCGGTCACCGCCCGGCCCACTTCTTGTACACCGGTACTCTGCTCAGCACTGGCGTAACTAATCTCCTTCATGATACTGGTTACCCGCTCGATAGCCGCGACAATCTCTTCAGTCGATTTACTGGCTTCTTCAGCGCGCTCATTGCCGTGGTTTACCCGCTCAAGGTTGCTGGAAATCAGAGCGTTAATTTCGCGTGCCGCATCGGCACTGCGCTGGGCGAGCCTGCGTACCTCTTCCGCGACTACTGCGAACCCCCGGCCGTGCTCGCCTGCACGGGCGGCTTCGACCGAGGCGTTAAGCGCCAGAATGTTGGTTTGGAAAGCAATTGCATCGATAGTGGAGATGATACCGGCAATTTCCTGTGAGCTTTTGTTGAGATCATTCATGGTAGCAACGACCTGACTAACCGCTTCACCACCTTGCTTGGCTGTACTGGACGCGCTGGTAGCCTGTTGGCTGGCCTGCTCGGAATTATCAGCATTCAGTTTTACCGTGCTGTTGAGTTGCTCCATTGCCGAGGCCGTTTCCGCTAGTGCACTTGCCTGCTGCTCGGTGCGTGAAGAGAGGTCGTTATTGCCTTCAGCAATTTGCTCGCTGTTGCTGGCCACCGCCTCCGCTGAGGCGCGCACCTGGGTCACAATGGTTTGTAGCTGATGCGCCATCGCGACCTGTGACGCCATGATGCTGCGGGTGTCGCCCTTCTTAAGCTGCCCATGACTGGTTAGCTCGCCGCGGCCAATCGCTTCCGCAAACGCTTTGACTTCGTGGGGCTCTGCGCCCAGTTCACGCAGTAGCTGGCGGGATAAAAACACTGCAATCAAGCCGCCAACCAGTAAAGCGAACAGTGTTAGCCCCAGCATCTGCATCTGGAAGCCGGAGGCGGTATCGCGGGCTGTTACCGTGGTGGTGTCGTTCAGTGCTTGCTGAAGCTCGATAAACTGATTAATGCGATTAAGCCACTCGGCGTAAGCAGGCCCCGCTTCTTCGAGTAACAGTGTCTGTGCATCGGCAAATTGATCCTTTTGGCGAAACTCCATGACTTGCTGGGTGAGTGACAGGGTTGTGGCGGCTTGGGCGTCAATGCTGTCTAGAATGTTTCGCTCTTCTTGACCGCTGGGGTACTCGCTAGACACTTGATGTTCGCCTTCGGATGCCGTCACGTAGTCACTGCTTAGGCGCTCCATTTCACTGCGTAAAGCATCTAACCGAGTATCGTCTTGGGTGAGTACCACATCGCGCAGGGCAATGGCTCTATCATGCACGCTGCCGCGCATATCTACTGCAAACCCAAGCTTGGTACCGTTAACATCATTAATGGTCGTTAAGTCGCGATCAATTTGATTGACTTGGTAAATACCTACGGCTGTTAGCAAAACCAACAGCCCGAGTAAGGCAGAAAAACCGAGCGTTAAACGCGTGCTTATTTTGGTGTTGCTGGAACCGGCGTTAAGAAGTGGCATTGATTGCTCCCTTAGGCGCCGTTAAGACGCTTTATCATGTAAGACGAGCTAATTATACCCTGTTGTACAATGTTTGTATAGAAAATAGTGTTATCTGTATAATATTACCATTCTGTTTGTATTTTCCCCTTTAAAGTTATTCGCTTACTGTTCTTTTTGAATAAAAAAAACCACGCCGAGGCGTGGTTTGGTAGGTAAGTGTTGTACAGCTTTTAGCGATTGAAAGCTCGCAATGGTTTAATCATTTTGACCTAAATGCTTGGGAACAAAGCGGCTGCCCTGCAATTGCTCATGATCAGGCGCGTTCTCGCGCAGTACTGCGAGGACTTCATTGGCGCGGTCATCCATGTCTAGGCCTTGATAGCCTTCCACCATGGTGGCTAGGGCATCCCGGGTAGCGTTCGACTCTGGGTAGTTTTCGATTACCCAGCGGCCGCGTTCAACCGCTGCTAGATAAGCGCCGCGGCGCAGGTAGTAATCGGCAACGTGCAGTTCATGGCGGGCCATCAACTCACGTAAGTAGACGATACGTTGCTGGGCATCAGCAGCGTATTCACTCTGCGGATAACGCTGAATCAGCTCGCGGAAGTCATTGTAGGCATCACGGGAAGCGCCCAAATCACGCTTGGAAATATCAATCAGTCGTAGGCGCTCCAGGCTGAAGCGGCCTGCTTGCCAGGCGGAAAGACCACGCAGGTAGTACGCGTAATCCACCTGGGGATGGTCAGGATGAAGGCGAATAAAGCGGCTAGCCGCTGCCCGGGCTTCTTCCCAATCGCTGTTTTCATAGTAGGCATAGATCAGCTCGAGCTGTGCTTGCTCAGCATGGACACCAAACGGGTAGCGGGTATCGAGTGCTTCTAAACGCTCTATCGCAATCGGGTAGCGGTTGCTGTCGAGGGCTGTGCGGGCCAGCTCATAGAGCTCACGCTCCTGAACCCCAGCAAATTCATCGTCCTCTTCTTCACTTGTATCGTTACTCGCACAGCCCGCTAGAAGGGCAAGGCTTAGGGCTAGAGCACCAAAGCGGTTGGCAGCTGAAATAACGCGCATCATCATCCTCGTTGCAAACAAGCCTCGATCACCAAAAAGCGACGATGGCCATAAGTAGAAATGGTAGAATAGGTCGCAGTCCGCCCACTATAAAACACCTCGGCTCAAAACGCAGGCTTAGCGACGTTTCGTCGGGTGTCGTCACAGCTTATTTTTCCATGTCGGGGCTGGGGGTTTTTGCGTCTAAAAGAGGTTTTTCATGTCTCGAACAGTTGAAGACACGCAGCGCGTGCCCGCTACGTTGGCCGGTGCGCGATTAGACCAAGCGGCGGCTGAGTTGTTCAGCGATTACTCCCGCGAACGCTTAAAAGCGTGGATTAACGCTGGTGAGTTGACGGTGGACGGCGCGCAAGCCAAGCCGAAAGCCAAGCTGCATGGCCATGAAGTGTTGGCGCTTCAGGCCACCATCGAAGACGATACGCGCTTTGAAGCCCAGGACATTGCGCTGGATATCGTTTACGAAGACGACACGGTGATGGTCATCAACAAAGCTGCCGGTATGGTGGTGCATCCTGCCGCAGGCAACCCGGATGGCACACTATTGAATGCACTACTGCATCACCAGCCGTCGCTTGCCGAAGTGCCCCGGGCTGGCATTGTTCACCGTTTGGATAAAGATACGACCGGTTTGATGATGGTAGCGAAAACGCTGCCCGCCCAAACGGCTCTGGTTGAACAGTTGCAGGCGCGCAGTGTGTCGCGTCAGTACGATGCTGTGGTGATTGGTAAGCCGGTGTCGGGTAGTACCATTGACGCACCCATTGGTCGTCACCCTAAAGACCGTAAACGCCAGGCCGTGACGGCTTCGGGTAAACCTGCCATTACCCATTTTCGCGTGGTTGAGCGCTTCCGTGCTCACACTCATGTGCGCTGTAAGTTGGAAACGGGACGTACCCACCAAATTCGCGTGCACATGGCCCATGCTCGCTATCCGTTAATTGGTGACCCCATGTATGGTGGTCGTGCCAAATTACCACCGGGGGCTGCTGAGCCGCTGAAAGAGATCCTGCGTGAGTTCCCTCGTCAGGCCCTTCACGCGCGTAAGTTGATTTTCAAACATCCGGTAAGCGGCGAAACATTAACGTTTCAGGCAGACCTCCCTGATGATTTGTTAATGTTGTTGGATTACCTGCGCGAAGATAATGAGACTATGCGATGAGCGATGCCATTAATTTACGGCCAACGCTTTTAGTGCCCGACTGGCCAGCGCCGACCAATGTGCGTGCCTTTGTGACGACCCGTGAATCGGGGCCTAGCCAGGGTGATTTCGCTGCCTTTAACCCCGCCTCCCATGTCGGCGATAATGCTGACCATGTGGCGTTGTGTCGTCGTTTGCTGCAAAAGGAAATTGGCGATGAGCGGCCTCTGTTGTGGCTGAACCAGACCCACGGCGCCCGTGTGCAGCAGTGTTATCAGCCCGAGGCTGCCGACGCGGATGCAGCCCTTGCGACCTCCAATGAGTACGCATGCGTCGTACTGACGGCAGACTGCCTGCCGGTGATGTTCTGCAATCGAGCGGGTACCCAGGTGGCGGTTGCTCATGCCGGTTGGCGCGGTTTGGCGGGCGGTGTGCTGGAAGCAACCATTGCCGCGATGAACACTGACCCAGACGATATTCTGGTGTGGTTAGGGCCTGCTATCTCCAACGCTCAATTTGAGGTTGGCCCTGAGGTTTACGGCGCCTTTGTTGCCGTTCACCCGGATACTGCGGACGCCTTTGACCATAGCCCTTACCGGTTGGGTCATTACATGGCCGACTTATACCGGCTGGCGCGCTTTCGGTTAGAGGCACTGGGCGTCAATCACATAAGCGGCGGCCACTTCTGTACCGCCTGCGAGTCGCGCTTCTACTCCTTCCGTCGTGATGGCGGCAAAACCGGGCGAATGGCAAGCGTGATCTGGATCAATTAATGTGAATTTAAGCTTCCATAAGTCAGCGGTTTACACCGCCACCTCTTGAAAAGCATGGAACTGACGCCATTTAACTTGTCAAGCTAATAGTGATTTAGCACGTCTAATGACACGTTATCGGGTCACGCGGTGCGTCCAAACGCACGGCTACCCCAGGAGGAATTCCATGCGTTTTGATAAATTTACCGCCAAGCTTCAAAGTGCGATTGCTGAAGCGCAGTCGCTGGCCGTTGGCCGCGGTCATAATCAGCTAGACCCAGCGCACTTGCTGCTGGCCCTGCTTGACACCAAAGACACCGGTATTAAAGCCCTGATTGAAAAAGCCGAGGGCAATCCTTCGCGTCTGCGCGATGGGTTGGTGCAGCAGTTGGATAACCTACCCAAGGTGGGGCAGTTCGACGGCGAAGTGCAGCCATCGCGGGACTTCATCAAGCTTTTTAACTTAACCGATCGCGAAGCGCAGAAGCGCGGTGATCAGTTTATCGCCAGTGAACTCGTTCTATTGGCAGCGCTGGAAATGAATTCAGCGATTACCAAGCTGCTTAAAGACGCGGGGATTAACCGCAAATCTCTTGAAGCCGCCATTAACAGCCTGCGTGGCGGTGCTACCGTCGACGATGCCAACGCCGAAGATCAGCGCGAAGCGCTCAATAAATACACCATGGATCTTACCCAGCGCGCGCTGGACGGCAAGCTCGACCCGGTGATCGGCCGCGACGACGAAATTCGCCGTACCATTCAAGTGCTGCAGCGGCGTACCAAGAACAACCCGGTGTTGATCGGTGAGCCGGGGGTGGGTAAAACCGCCATTGTCGAGGGGTTGGCCCAGCGCATCGTTAACGGCGAAGTGCCGGAAGGCTTAAAAGAGAAGCGCGTGCTCTCGCTGGATATGGGCTCGCTATTGGCGGGTGCCAAATTCCGTGGCGAGTTTGAAGAGCGCTTGAAAGCGGTACTTAAGGAGCTTTCCCAGGAAGAAGGCCGGGTGATCCTGTTTATTGACGAGCTGCACACCATGGTCGGCGCAGGCAAAGCCGAAGGTGCGATGGACGCGGGCAATATGCTCAAGCCCGCCTTGGCCCGCGGCGAGCTGCACTGCGTGGGTGCGACCACCCTTGATGAGTACCGCAAGTACATTGAGAAAGACGCCGCCTTGGAGCGCCGCTTCCAGAAAGTGCTGGTTGATGAGCCTTCCGAAGAGGACACCGTGGCGATCCTGCGTGGCTTGAAAGAGCGCTACGAAGTGCACCACGGCGTGGATATTACCGACTCAGCGATCATTGCCGCGGCCAAGCTCTCGACCCGTTATATCACTGATCGCCAGCTGCCTGATAAAGCCATCGATCTAATCGATGAGGCCGCCTCGCGGATTCGTATGGAGCTGGACTCCAAGCCAGAGGCGATGGATCGCCTTGATCGCCGCCTGATCCAGCTCAAAATGGAGCGTGAGGCGCTTAAGAAAGAGACTGACGAGGCCACTAAAAAACGCCTGGAGGCACTCAATACCCAGATTCACGACCTAGAGCGCGAATACGCGGATCTTGATGAAATCTGGAAAGCCGAGAAAGCCAGTATTCAAGGGGCTGCTCAGTTTAAAGCTGAGCTTGAACAGGCACGCATTGACCTTGAACAGGCCCGCCGCCAGGGCGACTTGGGTCGGATGTCGGAAATTCAGTACGGCAAGATTCCAGAGCTGGAGAAGAAAATTGCCGAAAGCGGGGAAGGTGAAGCGGATACCTCAAGCCATCAGCTGCTGCGCTCTAATGTCACCGAAGAGGAGATCGCCGAGGTGGTTTCCCGTTGGACGGGCATTCCGGTCTCCAAAATGCTGGAAGGCGAGCGCGATAAGCTCCTGCGTATGGAAGAGGCGTTGCACCAGCGGGTGATTGGCCAGGATGAGGCCGTCGAGGCAGTGGCCAATGCGGTACGCCGCTCCAGGGCCGGGCTTTCTGACCCTAACCGCCCCAACGGTTCGTTTCTGTTCCTCGGCCCCACCGGGGTGGGTAAAACCGAACTGTGTAAGTCGCTGGCGAACTTTCTGTTCGATACCGAAGAGGCGATGGTGCGTATCGATATGTCGGAGTTTATGGAGAAGCACTCCGTGGCCCGCTTGATCGGTGCGCCTCCTGGCTACGTCGGCTACGAAGAGGGTGGTTACCTAACCGAAGCCGTGCGCCGCAAGCCTTATTCGGTGCTGCTGCTGGATGAGGTGGAGAAAGCCCACCCGGATGTCTTCAATATCCTACTGCAGGTATTGGAAGACGGCCGCTTAACCGATGGCCAGGGCCGCACGGTGGATTTCCGCAACACAGTGATCGTGATGACCTCCAACATGGGCTCGGACATTATCCAGCGGATGGGGGGGGATGATAGCGATTATGAGGTAATGAAAAATATGGTCATGGAGGTGGTGGGCAACCACTTCCGGCCTGAACTCATCAACCGCATCGATGAAGTGGTGGTGTTCCACGCCCTGGGCCAAGAGCAGATTCAGGCCATTGCCGGTATTCAGCTTGAGCGTTTGAAAGTGCGCCTTGCCGAACACGACCTGAAACTTGAGGTCAGCCCAGAGGCCATGGCGCAACTGGCGGTGGTGGGCTTCGACCCCGTGTACGGGGCGCGGCCACTCAAGCGGGCGATTCAGAGCCGTATCGAGAACCCGCTGGCGCAAGACCTGCTGGGTGGCAAATTTGCCCCTGGTGATACCATCCATATCAACGCAGAAGAGGGTAAGTTGGTGTTTAGCTCATAATTGAGCCGTCACTTCGGGTAATTGAGTAGGTAAAAAGCCTCGCGAGCTTTGCTAGCGAGGCTTTTTTTTGGCTTCTCTTAGGGGGAGGTTATCAGACGTTAACTCGGGCGCCTGATAGATGAACCCTGCGTAGTTTGACGTCGTTACCTACCAAGTGTTTTTGCAGCTCTTCAAGAGAAACATTACGTGTTTCCGGCATCAGGATCAGCACGAATACTAATTGCAGCAACATCATGATGGCGAAGAAGGCGAACACCGGGCCACCACTAAAAGTGCCCAGTACCCAAGGCATGACCAGGGTAATCAAAGCTGCGAAGACCCAGTGGATTGAGCTGCCAAAGGATTGACCGCGAGCACGCACATGGTTGGGGAACACCTCTGCAATGAAGACCCAGATCACCGCCCCCTGACTGATAGCATGGGCAGCAATAAACAGGGCCAGTAGCAGCGGCACCTCGATACCGCCCAGGGAATCGGTAAAGAAGGCACGTGAGATCAGAACTAATGACAACAGGTACCCTGCGGAACCGATGAACAGGAGTGTGCGCCGTCCGAACCGGTCGATCAGCGACATCCCGATCATGGTGAAGACCAGATTGACTAAACCAATGCCCGCGGTGGACAGCAGTGCCGCTTGGCTGCCGAGCTGAGCGGCCTCAAGCACGCGTGGCGCGTAGTAGATGATGAAGTTGATGCCCGATAACTGATTGAAGAAGGCGATCAGAAAGGCAAGTAGGATCGGCAGCCGATAGCGGCGAGAGAAGAAGCGTGCATTAGCGGAGCGCTCCTCGTTCTCGGCGGCTCGCATGGTGGCAATTTCCGCATCAACATCCACGTCTGGGTCGATCATCCGCAGCACGCGACTTGCTTCTTTGACGTCATTGCGCTTGAGGATGAGCCAGCGTGGGCTACGCGGAACACGGGTAATCATCAGAGTATAAATCAGAGCCGGAATGGCCTCGATGCCGAGCATCCAGCGCCAGGCGATATCCCCCTCTATCATACTGCCGATGACATAGTTGGAAACGAACGCCATGAGGATACCGAAGACGATATTGAACTGGTACATGGCCACCAGCACACCCCGATGTCGAGGTGGGGCAATCTCGGAAATATAAATCGGGGCGGCGACTGAAGAGACGCCCACACCAATGCCACCGATGAGGCGGAAGAGGGCGAAGACCCAGGGGTCGGTGGCCACAGCGGATCCTATCGCCGATACCAAGTACAGAACACCAATCAACAGCAGAGTCATGCGTCGACCAAGGTGGTCGGTAGGCCAGTTACCGAAGATGGCGCCAAGTACAGTGCCCCATAAAGCCATCGACATGATCAACAGACCATGCTGCAGATCACTGAGGCCCCAGAGTGCTTGAATGGGCTTGTCGGCCCCAGAAATTACTGCCGTATCAAAGCCGAACAGGAAGCCGGCTAGTGCCACGGTAACGGACCATTGCACAATGCGTGACATGAGCTTTTCCTCGCGCTACTTGTTGCTGTAGTAGGTCAGTTGGCTGACCCTTCGTTGTTTGATGAATCGATTCACCTAATAAGTGCTAACCGTCTCCAAATAGGCTGAATTTAGAAAGCCTATGAGAAGCAAGGAAATGCTGGCGATGTTTCCTCGGAGTTGCACTTCCAGGTAATGCTGTGAGTATCAGAAATAAACTTTAGATGAATCGTGTCACCTAAAATATTACACAGCCGCACAGACGATATGCGAATTTCTCGGCTTAGACATTGGTCTCGTGCGTCGAGAATCGTATTTGGATTACCGCAACTCTGAGCCGAAAAGGGGCTCATGGGCGCATTCAGCGAGTAATGGCGGTTGACAGGGTGGGGCTGCTAATGGAATCTTGTCAGTTCCTGATTTGCGGGCGCGGATCCAACGGGCAACCCCTAATTCCCGCGCGAAGGGTAGGCGAGAGCCTCTACCCGCCGAAGGACTTCCGGGCTTGGGCTAACCGCCCAACCTGGCCAACGCCCCGACACGGCGAACTGCCGTGTAAGGGAGCGGGTGATTTATGTCGACATAAGGCACCCTCTCCCGACAAGAGTGCAGGCCCTAACCGGGCCATCTGCCAGGGTTTGGCATCAGGTGCCGGCAAGGGCCGGCAGCGGCATACCGCCGCACTCGACACCGCAGGATGTCCTGCGGATCGCACTCGAGACCTCCAGGGGAGAAATACAGTGGAACTGCTTTCCGGCGCAGATATGATCGCCCGCTTCTTGCAAGATGAGGGCATCGAATACATTTATGGTTACCCCGGCGGTGCAGCGCTGCATATTTACGATGCACTCTTCCGCCAGGACAAAGTGAAGCACATTCTGGTGCGTCACGAACAAGCGGCTACCCACGCCGCCGATGGCTATGCTCGTGCATCAGGCAAGCCCGGCTGCGTACTGGTTACCTCAGGCCCCGGTGCCACCAACGCCGTCACCGGCATCGCCACTGCTTACATGGACTCCATTCCCATGGTAGTGCTGTGTGGTCAGGTGGCAAGTCATCTGATCGGTGAAGACGCCTTCCAGGAAACCGATATCGTCGGCGTGACGCGGCCCATCGTGAAGCACAGCTTCTCGATTCGTCACCCGTCTGAAATCCCGGAAGTGCTCAAAAAGGCGTTTTATTTAGCCGCTACAGGGCGTCCGGGCCCGGTGGTGGTCGATATCCCAAAAGATATGACGGCTCCCACTGAGCGTTATGAGTACATCTATCCGAAAAAGGTCAAGATGCGCTCGTACAACCCCGTCACGCGTGGCCACACAGGGCAGATCAAAAAAGCCGTTGAGATGATACTCAAAGCCAAGCGCCCGGTGTTCTATACCGGTGGCGGCGTGGTCACTGGCAAAGCCAGCGAAGGCTTGACTGATCTGGTCAAGCAGCTGGGCTACCCGATTACCACCACGCTGATGGGCATTGGCGCGTATCCGCAAAGTGACCGGCAGTGTTTGGGTTGGCTGGGCATGCATGGCTCTTATGAGTCGAACATGGCCATGCACCACGCCGATCTGATCATTGCCATTGGGGCGCGCTTTGACGACCGCGTGACCAACAGCACTTCGAAGTTCTGCCCGACAGCTAAAATCATCCACGTTGATGTTGACCCAAGTTCGATCTCTAAAACGGTGCGTGCCGATGTGCCGATCGTGGGCCCGGCCTCCAGCGTTATCAATGAGATGATCAGTTTGGTGCAGGGGCATAAAATTGCCCATCCTGAAGCACTGACTGAGTGGTGGGAAAAGATTGATGGCTGGCGTGCCGACCGTGAAGGCAAGCTTTATGAGCCTTCCAAGGTGGGTGAAGCGCTTAAGCCACAGGAAGTTATTGAAGCGCTTTGTCGGGTAACCCGAGGCGAAGCCTACGTGACTACCGATGTTGGTCAGCACCAGATGTTCGCAGCGCAGTACTACAAGTTTGATAAACCCAACCGACTGATCACCTCAGGTGGTTTGGGCACCATGGGCTTTGGTTTCCCCGCCGCCATGGGTATCAAGCAGAACTACCCGGATGATGACGTAGTGTGCGTCACCGGTGAAGGAAGCTTCCAGATGATGATGCAGGAGCTCTCCACCTGTAAGCAGTACGGGGTGGGCGTTAAGATCGTCAACCTTAACAATGCGTCGTTGGGTATGGTACGTCAGTGGCAGGACTTGAACTATAAGTCACGCCACGCGCACTCCTATATGGAGTCGCTGCCGGACTTCCATATGCTGATTGAGGCGTATGGGTTTACCGCCATTACCGTCAATACGCTTGATGAATTGGAGCCTGCACTGGAGCGTGCGTTTGCTGATAAGCACGAGCTGGTCTTTCTTGACGTGAAGGTCGACCCTTTTGAGCACGTCTATCCGATGCAGGTGCCGTTAGGTGCCATGCGCGACATGCTGCTGTCTAAAACGGAGCGTACCTGATGCGTCATATCATCTCGATTCTGTTAGAAAACGAACCGGGTGCGCTGTCACGTGTAGTCGGGTTGTTCTCCCAGCGTAACTTCAACATCGAAACGCTTAACGTGGCGCCTACTGAAGACCCGTCGCTGTCGCGCTTAACGGTCACCACCATAGGCGATGACCGGGTCATCGAGCAGATCACCAAGCACCTCAATAAGCTGATCGATGTGGTTAAACTGGTGGATCTCACCGAAGGTAACCATATCGAGCGCGAGCTGATGTTGGTTAAAGTGAAAGCGCTAGGCGCGGCCCGCGATGAAGTGAAGCGCACGGTGGATATCTTCCGCGCGCAGATCGTCGACGTAACGCCAAGCCTGTATACCGTGCAGATCACCGGTGATGCGGGCAAGCTTGATGCTTTCCTTCAGGCCATGGCGCCGGTGGGTATTCTTGAGGTCGCCCGTACTGGGGTCTCGGGTATTGCCCGGGGCGATAAGGTGTTGTCGCTTTAAGCACGAAAGTACTTAGCCTTTACAGTCAGCACTTAAATGTAAACATAAGCGTCGCTTCTTTCCCGGAGCGGCGCTTTTTAGTTATTAACCTGTTAGCGCTCGCTGATGCAGACCGCGCAGGGTATCAATGCAGCAATTGGCTGGCTGAGTGGCACTCACCGTGTAGAATGAAAGCGACTACGGTTCCCGTGACTTCTCTTTTAATGGATGAAAACTATGACACAGGACGCTCGCGACCAAGAGCACTCAAACTCTGATCAGTCAAACCCAGGCCAGCCAGACTCGGCTCCGTCTGATAAAGCTGAGCAGCCAGACAGTGCTCATCAGTCAGAAGTGGGCGACAATGAAGATTTGGCGGCTGCCTTCTTGCGTGAAACCGAAGTAGTCGAAGAGGCCGTAGAGGACGGTAAAAAGATTCGCCGTCGAGGCATCTATTTGCTGCCCAACCTATTTACCACTTCGGCGCTTTTTGCCGGTTTTTTTGCAGTAGTGGCAGGCATTAATGGTGAGTTTACCTCGGCTGCCGTTGCGATCTTTATTGCCATGGTACTGGATGGCCTGGATGGCCGCGTCGCCCGTATGACCAATACGCAAAGTGAATTCGGCGCTGAGTACGACAGCTTGGCTGACATGGTCTCCTTTGGTATGGCGCCCGCTTTAGTTGCCTTTACCTGGATTCTTCAGGACATCGGTAAGACGGGGTGGGTAGTGGCCTTTCTCTATGTTGCCTGCGCGGCGCTTCGCCTTGCGCGCTTTAACGTACAAATTGGTAGTGTTGATAAAAAGTGGTTTATCGGTTTGCCGAGCCCTTCTGCAGCCGCGCTAGTGGCGGCCAGTGTATGGACGTTCCATAGCTTTGATGCTGATGCCTTTGGTTTCAAACTATTGATGTTAGTAGTAGTAGCTGCGGCGGGTGTGTTGATGGTGAGTAATATCCGTTACTACAGCTTCAAGGATCTCGATTTTAAAAAGCCGGTACCTTTTGTTGTGCTGCTAGCCATAGTGCTGGCGTTTGTGTTGATCTCGGTCGAGCCTTCAGTGATGCTGTTATTGCTGTTTGGTACCTACGTGGCTTCAGGCCCTGTATTAGCCGTTATGCGTAAGGCTAAAACGAGTAGATAGTACTTTTCTCCACTTTTTTGACAGTTATTTCAAAACAGCCCTTGCCAACCCGTCAGCGAATCCGTAA
>NZ_JAINWD010000052.1:0-33180 GCF_021021315.1 Halomonas sp. IOP_14
AATATCGGCAGTTATTCAGACCTTCCTTAAGTATTTCCTCGGTTCAAGCCACAACACTTTATGATCAGGACGGCACGAAACTGGATATTTACGGCCGTATCTCCATGGGGATTGCAGGGGGTGGCCCTGAGTTTGATAGCGCTGGCAATAAAGTGGATGACGGCGCGGAATTTATTGATGTTTACTCCCGCCTAGGGTTTCGAATGAGTCATGCGGTTACTTCAGACCTAACGGCATTAGGACACTTGGAGTGGCGTTTTACCGGCGATGAGCGCAACACGGATCAGGGCTTCAACGAAATACGACAAAGCTACATCGGTTTATCAAGTAAGCAGTATGGCACGTTGCTGGCAGGTAATTTTAATAGCATGTATGCCCAGTTTGTCTCGCTGCCGTTTGATGTTTATCAAGACCGGGGATTACTGTTTAAATCATCGGGTTTGCAGTCTTGGGGTGATTCAATTGCTTACTACACGCCTGAGCTGAACGGCTTCACTTCTTTTCTCCAGGTTAAGCACTACAGCGAGCGGGGGTTAACGGCTTTAGAGCAGAGTAGTGAAGGTGAGGTTGTTGCCGCACAAGGTGGTATTCGCTATCAGCAAGGCCCATTCAAAGTTGGGTTTGGTGCAGTGGAAAACGTAGTGCGTGGTGGTGGCAGTGGAAATGGTGAAACGCTGTATGGCCTTATTGGGGCATACTCGCTATCTGATCAGCTATCAATGCGCTTAGGTGTTGAGGCTCAAGACAACAGCGATACTTATGGCAAAGGGTTCGAAACGGTCGGCCTAGGTGGTACCTACTCCACAGGGCCCTGGGCTTTTACCGCAGATTACTACAATGTAGACCGTGACGAAGGCGAGGAGAGTAACGCCTGGGCTGCAGGCGCTTACTATAAAGTCACCAGTGCATTTGACGTGTTCGTAGAGCTAGCCGATGGTGATGCGCCAAGCATGCGGAAAGAAAGTTCGGCAGACAGGACATATTGGCTGACAGGCGCACGTTATCACTTCTAACGTCGTTTTAAAGAATTTGTTTATATCAAAACGGCCACATTTATGTGGCCGTTTTTTTTGCTTTTCAATGGCTGTTATTCTCACAATAAGAATGAATAGGTTGTACAAGAGCTGTCTATGTAGAGCCGCTGGCGGTATTCCCCTACAATGGGCGGCTGGCAAAAGTGCTTTGCGCTTGTGCCAACCACTTTCATCCACCCAGAGAAGTAGGGCAAGGGAATACGCC
Organism: Halomonas sp. IOP_14; assembly: GCF_021021315.1. Taxonomy (NCBI): domain Bacteria; kingdom Pseudomonadati; phylum Pseudomonadota; class Gammaproteobacteria; order Oceanospirillales; family Halomonadaceae; genus Halomonas; species Halomonas sp. IOP_14. Next base: position 1,240 of record NZ_JAINWD010000052.1, read on the forward strand.
CGTTATAATCCCTGGGCGGTAGCGTGCCTTTTATTTGGAAATAACTATGTCGATATCTCAACGTTCAGTGGTCTCTCCAGCACGCATGCTGCTGGCAGCGCTGAGTTTAGCCGTGGTGAGTGGTTGTGCCTCGTACCCCTCCAGCTCAGCTCAGCAAGAAGCGCAATATGTATTGAATAACGACCCGGCCACCTTGCTGCAAGACGACAACCTCAATGGCTTTTTAACACAGGCGCCCGCAGGTGCCGTGATTAATGTTTCAGACAGCCCATGGGGTAATAATGTCGAGATTGTGGCTGACGCCGCCTACCTTGCCGCCAGTGGGCGCGAGTGTCGCAAGCTAAGAGTAGTAGCCGTCGACTCCAATAACGCGCGTTCAGCACTCGTCTGCAAAACACCCAATGGTTGGGTTAATCAACGCGTTGTGGCACAAACAACACAGGGGCGCAATTAATGAAAGTGACCACACTGCTTGACCGCGCTACGCTAAATCGCTCGTTAGCCGTTGCTTCCATAGCGCTTGTCAGCGTTTTTGCAGTGCCCAACACATGGGCGCAGGCGCTAAGCCTTTCCGACAGCATTCTACCTGAGCAGGCTAACCAGCAAGGCAGCCTGCAGCAGCAAGAAGTCAATGATACGCCCCGAGCCAACTGGGATAGCGGCACATATGGCCCGGTTTCGCCCAAGGTACAAGATCCCGATGCGCTACCGCCATTTGGCGCCAACTTATTCACAGGTGGGTTTCGTGGCGCGATGGGGGATGGTCTCAACCCTGACTACCGGATTAAGCCCGGCGACCAAGTCACGGTTCGCGCCTGGGGCGCATTTGAACTTGATCGCGTGTTACCCGTCGACGCCCAAGGAAATATTTTCATTCCTGGCTCAGGGCCGCTCAAAGTAGAAGGGCAGAGCAGCCAACAAGTTGATGCCAGCGTGCGTCAAGCCATTACCTCGGTATACCCAGATAACGTCCAGGTCTATACCAACCTGCAAGGTGTGCAGCCCGTAGCCGTCTATGTCACAGGCTATGTTGAAAACCCCGGCCGTTACGCGGGCACACCCAACGACTCCCTGCTCTATTTTCTGGATCAGTCTGGCGGCATAGACCAAGACCTGGGCAGCTATCGTCAAATTCGTGTAATGCGCGACGGTCGCAATGTCGCCACCGTCGACCTCTATGACTTCTTGATCAACGGCAATATACCCCGCCCGCAATTTCAAGATGGCGACACCATCGTAGTCGAAGAGCGTGGCCCCGCAATTGCGGTAGGTGGAGATGTTCACCGTGAATACCGTTATGAAATGACAGGCAACAGTTTGAGTGGCGCTGAGCTGGTGAATCTAGCGCGGTTAAGAAGCGGTGTTTCACACGTTTTGCTACGTGGTGACCGTGAAGAAGGACCTATTGCTCAATACTTCCCCATTGATATGTTTGCCGGTCAAACGATCCGCAGCGGCGACGAAGTGCTGTTTAGCTCAGATAAGCGCAGTGAAACCATCGTTGTGGAAGTAGAAGGCAGCTATTACGGCCCTTCACGGTACGCACTGCCGCGGGATGCTCGTTTAAGCGAATTACTAGACGCCATCGCCGTGCCCGAAAACATGACCGCCGTAGAAAGCATCTCAATAAAGCGTGAAAGTGTTAAAGAGCAGCAAGCGCAGTCCCTTGAAGAGAGCCTACGCCGTCTAGAGACCACCTACCTAGGCGCACCCTCCAGCACCAATGAAGAAGCGCAGATTCGTGTACAAGAAGCGGAACTGATTCAGGACTTCATCTCCCGTGCCAGTGAGCTAGAGCCCAGTGGCCGTTTAGTCGTCGCTTACGATGGCCGTATTTCCGATATTCGCCTGCAGGATGGTGATGTAGTCACTATTCCGGAAGTGAGTGATTCCATGCTCATCAGTGGCGAAGTGCTTGTGCCCCAAGCCGCTGTTTATCGCCCAGGTATGAGCGTGATCGATTACGTTGAAGGTGCAGGCGGCTTCACTGACCGTGCAGATGACGACCATATACTTGTGGTTCGTCAAAATGGCGCTGTCGAGAACGCCCGCAATGTTAATTTACGCCCAGGCGATGAAATCCTTGTGATGCCCGCGGCACCCACGCACAACCTTCAGCTAGCCTCTACGATAACGCAGATCCTCTACCAGGTTGCCGTAGCAACCAGAGTAGCGGTTGATCTGTAATAGGAGAAGGGTGAGGAGTTAGGGGGTTGGAGTGAAGAGTAAGGAGTGAGGGGTGAAGAAAGTCCCTCTCACACCTCACAATTTACACCTCACCCCTTACACCTCACCCCTTACACCTCACCCCTTACACCTCACTTATTCAAGAAGTAGCGCTATGGATAACGTAAACGGCGGCCCACGGCGGAGTGCACGAACACCGTGGCAAGTCACGCGCAGCGTGTGGTACGCCATGTTCATGCGCGAAGCCATTTCGCGCACCATGTCAGACCGCATGGGCTGGTTTTGGATGATCTTCGAGCCAGTCGCTTTGGTCGCCATTATGGTAGGCATTCGTAGCTTTATTCGTGGCGACCGCCTGGTAGTGAATGCCGAATTTATCCCTTGGATGATTACGGGCTTAATGGGCTTTTTTCTAGTGCGGGAAGGAATGATGCGGGGGATGGGCGCCATTAATGGCAACAAAGCCCTGTTCGCTTACCGGCAAGTGCTGCCCGTAGACTCCGTTCTAGTGCGCAACTTTTTAGAAGGCATGCTGCGTAGCTTTATCTTCCTGATATTCATAGGCGGCGGATTGATGCTGGGGCTGGACATGTATCCAGATAATGCTCTTCGAGTGATGGCTGCTTGGTTTTCGTTATGGAGTCTAGGGCTTGGTTTAGGGTTGATAACCTCAGTAGTGGCAACATTGGTACCTGAGCTTGGCCGGGTGATAACCATGCTCTCTTTACCGCTGCTAATAATCTCTGGGGTGATTTTACCGCTTAATGCCTTGCCCCACTGGTTGTTGGAATACCTGATGCTTAACCCAATACCTCATGGCCTCGAAACGCTGCGCCTGGGCTTTTTTGACAAGTACCAAGTCGTCCAGGGCACCAGCATGCTCTACCTCTGGCTCTTTACATTTACGCTAATCGCCCTGGGGCTATTGATGCACCTGCGCTTTATTGATCGATTGAAGGCACAATAAACTATGCAACGTTCTTTTCGTCATTTTATAAAAACATCGCCACACTGGGCCGTGGCGATAGTCGCGATAGCTTTGGTCTCGTTTTATTGGTTTGTATGGGCGGAAGATCGCTATGTTTCCCGCGCAACAGTGGTGCTGGAAAGCCCGCAGGTAGCAACGCCAGAATTTAGCCTATCTTCAATTATGGGCAGTGGCGGTGGGGGAAATACCCACGACCTGTTGCTGCTGCGTGAGCACTTACTCTCTGTAGACATGCTGCGCTTACTGGACGAAAAGCTGAATCTGCGTGAGCACTATTCTGAGAATGGAGATATTTTCGCCAAACTGCTTAACCGTGATGCCCCCATTGAAGACCTGCACCAATACTACCTGCGCCGGGTAGAGGTAGAGCTGGATGAGTACGCAGGCGTGCTCAATATTCACGTGCAGGCGTATACGCCAGAGTTTGCCCATGAAGTGGCTACGCTGCTGCTGGAAGCAGGTGAAGACCATATGAACGAAATGGGGCACCGTCTAGCGGATGAGCAGGTGAAATTTTTAGAGCAGCAAATGGTTCGACTTGAAGAGCGCTTTGAAGAGACCCGGGCCAAGCTGCTTGAATTCCAAAACGAATATGGTTTGGTTTCACCCACCGCAACGGTGGAAAATATTAACCAAGTGGTGGCAACACTTGAGGCTGATCTAGCCCGCCTGCAAGCGCAGCGCAGCGCATTAGCCAGCTTCCAAAGCTCCCAGTCTTCTGAATTGCGCCAAGTCGAGCGTAATATCACGGCATTGCGCGACCAAATTATTGAGCAGCGTGATCGAATCGCCCAAGCTTCAGGCGACTCGCTCAACAGTGTGTCAGCGCAATATGAAACACTAGAACTGCAGGCACAGTTTGCTCAGGAAACCTACTCAAGTGCGCTGGCTGCGTTAGAAAACACCCGCTTAGAAGCTGCCCGCCAGCTCAAGCAGGTAAGCGTGCTGCAAAGCCCGCTATTCCCGGAGTACCCCACAGAACCCAACCGGCTCTACAACAGCAGCGTATTCGCCATCATCACCATCTTCCTCGCCTTTATCTTCAGCATGCTGATGATGATCATCAAAGATCACCGCGATTAAGTTGGGGGTGAAGGGTGAAGGGTGAAGGGTGAAGGGTGAATGGTGAATCGTGAGGGGTGGATCGTGAAGGGTGAATGGTACGAAACGATTCACCATTTACCACTCACGATTCACATTTTTGTAGCGCGTGGTAACGAGAAAGCGAGTTCAGCGAGCTTTTGAGGCACCCGCGGGAGGCGTCGGAACGACGCCCAACGGCACGTAACCAACCCCGGCATGCGATCGCGGGTGTCGATTCAGTTGTCCAAACTAAGTATGTAGTTTGAGAATATGTACAGTCACCGTTTCAAGGTAGATATTTACATAACACGCCATGCCCGTGAGCGCATGGCTAGTCGAAATATCACAGAAAGTGAACTGCTAGAATTGATAGAGCGGGGAACAGTAAAGTACAAAGATGCTACGCGGTTTTGGATAGCGATGCATGTTGAAAGTCGCCAAGACAACCTTTTGTCTATCGCAGCTGTCTTAGAAGACAAACTGGTTGTCAAAACCGTTATGCATCACTTTGAGTGGGAGGATAAGTAATGCGTACAACCTACGATGAAGCGGATGACATTCTAGTTTTGCATCTTTCAGATAAACGTACGGTTAAAGAAATTTCTCAAGACTGGAATACGCATATTAGTTACGCGGAAGATGGCACAATTACTGAAATTGTCATCCTTGACGCTTCTAAGCAGGGGGCATGGCCGCTCTTAAAGAGCCAAGCAGCGTAACCCAACCCCCGGCACCGCTCCGCGCTGCTCCCGCGGGTGCGCCTTAGGCTTACCACGCGCTACTAAATCACGCATGCACAGAACCATGGTGGAAGCACGACCCGTAGCGCGTGGTAACGAGAAAGCGAGTTCAGCGAGCGTTTCGAGGCACCTGCAGCGGCAGCCCGGCACGAATGGCGTCGGAACGACGCCCAAGGGCACATAACCAACCCCAGCACCGCCCCACACTGCGACCGCGGGTTCGCTGAAGCCAAACGCCTCACACCTCACAATTCACCACTAACGGTTTCACATGCTCGACATCATTCACCACGGCGGGGCCACTGGGGTAACGGGCAGCTGTCACCAACTGCTACTCAATCGACACGAATCCCTACTGGTGGATTGTGGCCTCTTCCAAGGGGAAGACGCCGCGGAAGACAGCTGCGAGCAGCTGCAAATTGAATTCGATATCAGCACCGTTAAGGCGCTCATCATTACCCACGTCCATATTGACCACGTGGGCAGGCTGCCTTACTTACTGGCGGCGGGTTTCGCTGGCCGGATTATCTGCTCGATCCCCACGGCCAGGCTGCTGCCCCTGGTGATTGAAGACGCGCTAAAAATTGGCTTCACCCGCAACGCCCAACTGATCGAGCGCTTTCAAGCGCAGCTCGAAAAGCAAATCGTGAGCGTGCCTTACGGCAAATGGCACAGCATAAGTAGCGTAAGCGACGTAAGCGATCACAACGGCGCAAGCACAGGCACCACACGGGTAAAACTAAAACGGGCAGGGCACATTCTAGGTTCCAGCTACGTTGAAGTGAGTTACCAGGATGCTGAGACCGGTGAAAAAGAGCGCATCGTATTCTCCGGCGATTTAGGCGCCCCTTACGCACCGCTACTACCTGCGCCTAAATCCCCCTACGGCTGCGACCAACTGGTACTCGAAAGCACCTATGGCAACCGCCAACACCCAGACCGCCGCCAGCGCCGCGCCACCCTAAAAGCCGCCGTAGAGCAAGCACTCGCTAACGGTGGCACAGTGATGGTGCCTGCGTTTAGTATTGGTCGCACCCAAGAGCTGCTCTACGAGCTAGAAACCATTATTCATCAAGCGCGCTCACCGCAATGGCAGTCACTGGAAATCATTGTCGACTCACCGCTAGCAGCACGTTTTACAAAGGTTTACCGCGAGCTAAAACCCTACTGGGATAAAGAAGCCCAAGGACGCCTGCGCAGTGGCCGCCATCCACTCAACTTCGCCAATATCTACACCGTGGATAGCCACGCAGAGCACGAGCAAACCGTTGAATATCTGGCCAAAACAGGCCGACCGGCGCTAGTCATTGCCGCCAGCGGCATGTGTGCAGGCGGGCGAATCATGAACTACCTAAAAGCCATGCTCGGCGATGAACGCCACCAAGTGCTGTTTGTGGGCTACCAAGGCGCAGGCACCCCAGGGCGGGATATACAGCAATACGGCCCACAGGGCGGCTGGGTAACTATCGACGGCGAACGGTTTGATATAAAAGCGGGCGTTTCCACCATCAGCGGTTACTCCGCCCACGCAGACCAAAAAGACCTGCTCAACTTCGTAAAACGCATGCGCCGCTGGCCCCATACCATCCGCCTGGTACATGGTGAACAAACCGCCCGCGCAGCGCTCAAAGTTGAACTCGAAACTCTTTATCACCGAAAAGGCAAGCAGGTGAAAGTGGTGAATGGTGAGTAGTGAGTAGTGAGTAGTGAGTAGTGAATTGTGAGGGGTGAGTTGGAAATGCTAAGTGGTGAGGGGCGGTAATGAGGAAGCATCAGGAGTTGCGTGTATGGCAACAAGCTATGGATATGGTAGAACAAATTTATCAAATCTCAGCAGCATTTCCTGATGAGGAGAAATATGGACTTACTAGTCAGATGAGACGGTCAGCAGTATCCGTACCCAGTAATATCGCTGAAGGTGCAGCAAGAGGTAGTTCAAAGGACTATATTCGCTTTTTGTATATTGCACGAGGTTCTCTAAGTGAACTCGAAACACAGCTGCTCATTGGGCAGCGCCTTAGCTATGTAAATGATGTAACTCCTACTATCGAGTTAATTCACCAAGTTTCTGGCTTACTCGGTGGTTTAATACGTTACTTACAAAATCGATAATTACTCACGACTCACGACTCACGACTCACGACTCACGACTCACAACTCACGACTCACAACTCACGACTCACGACTCACAACTCACGACTCACGGTTCACGGTTCACGGTTCACCATTCACCACTCACAATTCACAAACCAAAAATGATTGAAATCAAAAATCTCTACAAACGCTACCACAACCACCACGGCAGCGATTGGGTGCTTAAAGACATCAACCTCACGATCCCCAAAGGGGTGAGTGTCGGCTTGATTGGTGCCAACGGTGCGGGTAAATCCACGCTGCTGCGTTTAATTGCCGGTATGGATACGCCAGAACGCGGTGAAGTCATTCGCCACACCCGCGTTTCCTGGCCCGTAGGGCTGTCGGGCGGTATGCAAAGCAACATGACCGGTCGCCAAAACGTCAAATTCGTAGCCCGTGTTCAGGGCAGTGGCTCAGAAGAGGTCGCGCGAATAATCAAATTTGTCGAAGACTTCGCTGAAATAGGCGAAGCCTTTGACGAACCGATCCGCACCTACTCTTCAGGCATGCGTTCGCGTATTTCGTTTGGCCTCTCTTTAGCGTTCGATTTCGACGTCTATATCTCCGATGAAGCCACCGCCGTTGGCGATAGATCTTTCAAAGCCAAAGCAAAAGAGCTATTCGAATCGAAAGTGGGCCAGTCATCGCTAATCATGGTGTCTCACTCAGAAGGCATTTTGAAGGATTTATGCCAAGCCGGTGTTTACTTAAAGCACGGGACTGCGCACTGGTACGATGACGTAAACGAAGCTATCGCTGCCTACCATATTGATGTAGACGCCAAAAACGATGGCACCGCACTGCCTACCGATGTGCCCAGTGCCAGAAAACATCTGCAAGAATGCCATCAGGTGCTCAAAGCCGCACAGGAAAACCTAGAGGATTATCGAGAGCGCCAAGCGCCTCAGCAAGACATTGCCATTGCTCATCAAGAAGTTCAAAAGGCGGTAAAAGCATCGAAAATTGCGCGCGAGCACCTCGAAATGCTGGAAGAGCAGCAGCGCAAGGCAAAACGCAAATCTGCCTAGTGTTGAAAGAGACCGGGCCATAGCAGTACACCTATTAACATCGGCTATTAAGAGAGCTATGAACACCAAAACCTTTTTAATTACCGGTGGCGCAGGCTTTATCGGTTCTGCAGTAGTGCGCGAGCTTATTCAAAACACTGCCCATAAGGTGGTGAACGTAGACAAACTCACCTATGCAGGCAATTTAGAATCCCTGGCAAGCGTTGAAGCCAATGAGCGCTACACCTTTGCCCAGGCCGATATTTGCGATGCACAGGCCATGCAACAACTGTACGAGCAGCACCAGCCTGATGTGGTGATGCACTTAGCGGCGGAGAGCCACGTAGACCGCTCCATCGATGGCCCGGCAGAGTTTATTCAAACCAATGTGGTGGGCACTGCCGTACTGCTGGAAGCCGCACGCGCTTATTGGAATAGCTTGGAAGGCGAGCGCCGGGACGCTTTTCGATTCCACCACATCAGTACGGATGAGGTTTATGGTGATCTGGCTGAATGTGAGGAGTCAGGAGCAAGGAGTGAGGAGGAAAACTCACCCCTCACAAGCGCGCAGCGCGCTCACGCCTCACTTTTTACAGAAACGACACCCTACGCCCCCAGCTCGCCTTACTCGGCCAGTAAAGCCAGTTCAGACCACTTGGTACGCGCATGGCAGCGTACATATGGCCTGCCCACGCTAGTCACCAACTGCTCGAACAACTACGGCCTGTTCCATTTCCCGGAAAAGCTGATCCCGCTGATGATCCTCAACGCCCTAGCCGGTAAGCCACTCCCGGTTTACGGCGACGGCCAGCAGATCCGCGATTGGCTGTATGTAGAAGACCACGCCCGCGCATTGATCAAAGTCGCCACAGAAGGGCAAGTAGGCGAGACCTACAACATCGGCGGCCACAACGAGAAAGCCAATATCGAGGTTGTAGAGGCCATTTGTGAGATTTTGGATGAATTAGCGCCGAGTGAGGCGTTAGGCGTGAGGAGTGAGGGGGCAGAAGTGAGGAGTGAGGAGTTAGGAGTGAGGGAACCCTCCTCACCCCTCACAAGCCCGCAGGGCGCTCACCCCTCACAAGCGAAGCACCCTCAAGCGAAGCGCTCACACAAAGATTTAATTACCTTCGTCACCGACCGCCCCGGCCACGACCTCCGCTACGCCATCGACGCCAGCAAAATCGAACGCGAGCTAGGCTGGGTACCAGAAGAAACCTTTGAAACCGGCCTGCGCAAAACCGTGCAGTGGTACCTCGCCAACGAAACCTGGTGGAAACGCGTCCAAGACGGCAGCTACCAGGGTCAACGTCTAGGTAGTTTGTGAGGAGTAAGCGCTTCGCTTGTTAGTGGTAAGGGGAAGAGTTGTGAGAAAGCATCAGCAACTGCGGGTATGGCAAGAAGCAATGGATCTCGTTGTCGCTATTTACTCAATGACCTCATCCTTTCCTTCAGTTGAGCGATATGGGCTAGCTAGCCAAATGCAACGTGCTGCTGTATCTGTGCCAAGCAATATAGCCGAAGGCGCGGCTCGTGGCAGTAAGCCCGACTTTTTAAGATTTTTGCATATAGCACGTGGTTCGCTCAGTGAACTTGAAACTCAATGTCAAATTGCCCAACGCTTAGGGTATATGGATGATATTTCAGCACTGGAACTAGCGATTAACTCTGTATTTTCACAGCTAGGCGGGCTGATCAAGCATTTAAAGGCTTCACTATGACATCTGAACATGCACACCTCACTCCTCACGCTTCACCCCTCACTATTTTCATCACCGGCGGCAACGGCCAGGTCGGCTTTGAGCTACAACGTCAATTTTCCCTATTCGGTAATGTATTAGCCCCTACACGGCATGAACTTGATTTAACAGATGCCAATGCAGTAGACGCCTACTTGGCTGAACACCAGCCTGCGTTGATCCTCAACGCAGGCGCTTACACAGCAGTTGATAAAGCCGAAAGCGAACCAGCGCAAGCCAAACGCCTCAATGCCGAGCTGCCAGCACAATTATCCGAGTATGCGGCCAAGCACAATATTCCGCTGGTGCACTACTCAACGGATTATGTCTACCCAGGGGATGGTGAAACACCTTGGCAGGAAGACAGCCCCACGGCACCGCTGAGCGTATATGGCCAAACCAAGCTGGAAGGCGACCAAGCGGTTACCCAAAGTGGTTGCCAGCATCTAATTTTCCGCACCAGCTGGGTATACGCCGCCCGCGGCAACAACTTTATGAAAACCATGCTGCGTTTAGGCCGCGAGCGCGATGCACTGAGCATCGTCAACGACCAAATAGGCGCGCCCACCCCAGCACGCCTAATCGCCCAAGTCACCGCACTAGCGTTCACGCCTCACAATTCACCCCTCACCCCTCACATAACATCAGGCATCTACCACCTGGCGCCAAGAGGGGAAACCAGCTGGTATGGTTTCGCCAGCGAGATTTTCAAGCAAGCACAGGTACTTGGCGAAGAGTTAGCGATCCAATCCGGCACCGTGAGTGGCATACCCACCGTGGAATTTCCAACTCCCGCCCAGCGCCCGCTCAACTCTCGTATGAGCCTGACTAAACTAGAAGCCGCGCTTGGTGTCACATTACCGGTTTGGCAACACCAGCTAGCGCTAACGCTTGCAGAATGCTGTGAGGCGTGAGGGGTGAAATGTGAGGAGTAGACCTCCCACCTCACCCCTCACGCCTCACAACTACTACTTGTTTCATCACGGATGATAGACCATGACCACCTCACACCTCACACCTAACCCTTCACAAAGAAAGGGCATTATTCTAGCCGGTGGCTCCGGCACTCGGCTGCACCCCATTACCCGCGGTGTATCCAAGCAGCTCCTGCCCATCTACGACAAGCCGATGATCTACTATCCGATCTCGGTGCTCATGCTAGCGGGCATTCGTGAAATACTGATTATTTCCACGCCAGAAGACCTCCCCCAATACCAGAACCTACTCGGCAACGGTGAAGATTTTGGTATCAGCCTGCAGTACGCCGAACAACCAAGCCCGGATGGCCTCGCCCAAGCATTTATTATAGGCGAAGAGTTTATTGGCGAAAGCCCCGTCTGCCTGGTGCTAGGCGACAATATCTTTCATGGTCAGCACTTTTCAGACCAACTAAAGCGAGCAAGCCAGCAGGCTAGCGGTGCCACCGTATTTGGTTACCTGGTTAAAGACCCAGAGCGCTTTGGCGTGGTGGAGTTTAACGAAAACGGCAACGCGATCTCCATCGAAGAAAAGCCACAAAAACCCAAATCGGCGTATGCCGTTACCGGTCTGTACTTCTACGATAACGATGTCGTTGAAATTGCCAAAGCCGTAGAACCTTCCGAGCGTGGCGAGCTGGAAATCACCAGCGTCAATAACGCCTATTTAGAGCGGGGCGACCTGCGCGTTGAACGCTTGGGCCGCGGTTTTGCCTGGCTAGATACAGGCACTCACGACAGCCTGCTGGAAGCCAGCCAATACGTGCAAACCATTGAGCACCGTCAAGGCCTCAAAATCGCCTGCCTGGAAGAGATCGCCTGGCAACACGGCTGGATCGATGACGACCGCCTGGCCACACTCGCCAAGCCCCTCGCCAAAACCCAGTACGGCCTATATCTCCAACGCCTTTTAAAAGTGAAGGGTAAAACGTGAGGAGGGAGGAGTCTTGCTCCTCGCTTTTAACGCCTCACACCTAACTCTTCACCTTTCACGAGCTATCTATGCACTACGAAAAACTCGCCATTCCCGATCTAGTCCTGCTCACTCCCAAAGTATTTGGCGACGAGCGGGGCTTCTTCATGGAAACCTTTCGTCAAAGCGAATTTGAAATCCACTGTGGTAACTACCAGTTCGTTCAGGACAACCACAGCAAGTCCGTTCAAGGTATTTTGCGGGGTCTGCACTACCAATATAAGCAGCCCCAGGGAAAGCTAGTACGCGTTACCCAAGGGGAAGTATTCGATGTCGCCGTTGATATGCGCAAGAGTTCACCGACGTTCGGCCAGTGGGTAGGGGTAACCTTAAGCGAAGAGAACAAGCAGTTGCTGTGGGTGCCGCCTGGGTTTGCCCACGGCTTTTATGTGACCAGCGAAACAGCCGAGTTCCAGTACAAATGTACGGATTACTACGCGCCTGGTGACGAAGTGAGCATTAGCTGGAATGACCCCCATCTTGCGATTGAGTGGCCGCTAGTAGAGGGTAAATCGCCCCAGGTATCAGATAAAGATGCCGCTGGTGTGCCGCTTAACGAAGCCCCACAATTTACATAACAAGGAGCCAATACACGATGCCACGGGTAATCTATCTTGGCCTTTTTGCGTTGCCTCAACAAACGCCAATAACGCTCTCTGCGCTGCAACAAGCACCTGAAGATGTGGGCGCGCTAACGTTGGAAGCACATTCCACCAGTCAGTTTGAAGTTCTCAGTAATTGGTTGCAGCAAGAAAGCAAGCCAGAGGCCGTGCTGATATGGCCCAAGCCAACTGGCTTCATTGCCGATTGCCTAGCGCGAGAAGAACCTATTGACGGCTCTCTTGCACAGTGGAAAGACATGGCTAAACGGCTACTAAAACTATTTCGTCGCCACCGCAGCCAACTAACATTATTAGGCATGACACCGGGAGAAACACTCACGCTTTCAGACGACGAGCTGCCCGACAACATTACCGATGTGATTCTGCAAGCCGAAGCTGCAGTAAAGCGTCTGCCTGAAGCCACGCCGCTCTACCGCCTAGCCGCAGCACAGTTAGTTGCTGAAGATGCTGAGCTACAAGACGAGTTGGCTTTCCTCAGCGCAAGTAGTCATGCCTGTAGTTCTTCCACTGAGCAAACAAGCGAAACCGTGCGTTCGGCTCTACAAAGCGCGAAAGAAAGCCATCACGCAAAGCAGCAGCTTAAAGTGCTAACTAATGAGCGTGATAGAGCGATGGAAGAGAACAAGCTATTACTCACTCAACTAAATAGCGTACAGAAAGCATTGGAAGTAGCTCAACATCAAGCAAACAATGCAGCTTCAAGCCAACAAACCGAACAGCAGCTTAGAAAAATGATTGATGAGCGCGATAGCGCCCAGGAAGAAAATGAGCTGTTATTGACACAATTACACATTGTTCAAGAAGCACTGGAAGAAGCTTATATAGAACTCAAATCGGGAATCGGCGAATCAGAAGGTAAAAGGTTGAAAGGTACCATGACCTGGCTGCGAGCTCATGCTCGCCGTCAGTCTGCCGCCGTTTACAAAGGTCGCGATAACCAAGCATTAAAAGAGCTAGTCGACTTGTTAGAGCAAAGCGAACTATTTGATGCCGATTGGTATCTTACGCAGTACAAAGATATTGCCGAAGCCAATATTAACCCTGCTGAACACTTCATAAAGTTCGGCGCGATTGAAGGACGTAATCCAGGCCCCCGGTTTAATACGGAGTTTTATGTGGTGACATATCCTGATGTAGCTGCCTCTGGCCATCACCCGCTACTGCATTATTTGCGTGATGGCATTAACGAGCAGCGTAAAACACAGGAGTCGCCTACATGAACGCTCCTGCATCCATGCAGCTTATACACATAGGCCCACTACGCCAGGAGAGCGAAGCTCTTCTTAAGCATATTGATCTTCCTTCGCTTGTTATTACGCCCAGGCCTGAGTCTCCAACACTCAAAGACATTCAGAGTGATTTGAAATATGTAAGCGCTGTAGTTGCTCCACAGGCAGAGGAAGCTACGCGCTATAGCTACAACGTGCCGGGGTTTGATAGCTTAGCGCCAGCGTCGGGGCTTAAATCGCTATATCCCGGAGTTGCTGAAACACAGCAAAAACCAGTGGAAACACAGCCGCTAAATGAACTGATCAGTGAGCATTGCCCATCGGGTACGTTCATGACCCACTTGGTTCTGGAGCAACCCGAGCAGGCCTTGTCTTTGCTGCAAGCGTGGCAAGAAGAAGGCATATTAGATGACCTCGAAGGGCTTTTTGTGCGCACTAGCCCGATCAGCCTTTATGATGGTATGCCAACCCAGGTCGAGTTAATCGCTTGGTGCCAGCAGTATGGTTTTGATACTAGCGCAGAAAAGATTGATCCTGGCAGTTGTGAAGACCCCGAATTTATACTGCTTGAATTCAAACGTAACGCGCTACACGTGCCGTTAAAAGCCGCACAAGAAAAAGTGGATACGCTTAAGCAAGAATGTGACAGTCTCAAAAAGAAACTTTCAGAATACGAAAAACTTCTAAAAGAGAATGCCAATCAGCTTAGCGAAGCAGCTGCAGCATTGCGTGAGACAGATGCACAGCTCAAACAGAGCACGAAGCAGCTTGATGAGAAATCCTCACAAGCGGAGAAAGTCAGCAAGGAATGTGACAGTCTCAAGCAACAGTTGAGTGAGAAAGAAAGTACCATCACGCAGCTCCGTGAAGAGTTGGCTAACCAGCAGCAGAATCAGGAAGTTATCCAAAGCCGTTTCGAAGCGCTGGAAAGTAAATTGGAAGACAAGTTGGAGTCGCTATTAGGTGAACAGCGAAGCTATATTCAGCAAACCAGCAATGCACTAGGGCAGCATGTGACGCGATTAGCCCATAAGCAGCGTGATGAACGGGCGCTTACTCACTACCTTCAGTATGGTCAGAAGTTAGTGAGCACAGAGCTAGACCCTAGCTACGCTCTAGCTTTATTAGAGCAGTATCATTCGCAGCGTTACGATGTGGTGGTGGTGTTTGGTAATGCTGCTACTACTGAGCTACTTGCAAAAGCGAATGTAATCTCGCATGCGAGCCAACCTCAGTCCATACTGGAGCGCAGGTCTAACGATTTGGTAACGCCTTCGGAAAATGATCTGCCAACTTCTATTATTAGCATAGATCATCAAAAAGTGCAGTGCGCTGCAACTATTAAAGCGCTAGAGGCTAGTAACTGTCGGCAAGCTGTCAATATAGTACATGCTCCTTGGATAGAGTTTGAATATCAAGAAAAAAATACACTATTTTACGGTGCTGAAGACACACTTAAAATGCTTAGTCAATGCCTATCAGTCGGCGCTAGAGTGATGGTAATAATATCACCTGAAATCGCAAAAGCTAACCATGGTTCCCATGCTGGGCTATTACAGCTATTACAGCATTTACCTACACAAGCATTTGAAATAATATTGGAAAATTTAGATAGTCATTTAGAAAGAGAGTTCATCAATGATTGGGGTTTTCTACTAGATATTCGGCAGCGCGAAGGAGAATGGTCTTCTTTTCCTAATGCCTTACGTCTACAGGTGAAAGAATGAACTCTTTGTGCAATGACATGTATAGCAATATGTTTTTCAGCGTAAGGTTTTTCCCATTTTATGATAAGCATTCAAATTTATGAGATATACAATGAGTATTGTTAAAAAAGCAAATGATCTGTTTAGAAAAAAAAACTACCATGAGGCCAAAAAAACCTACATCTTAGCGGCAAATATGTATGGCGAAAGATTATTTGAAGGCAATGTTAAATTATGTGAGCTTCGAATTTTTAGAGATAGTTTGCTCGTTAAAGAAGGGAGGGGGGAGACTCTTCATCAAAAGCTTAAAAAAATGCCTTTTGTTGTTTGCGAAAAAACGAAAAAAGCAGAAAAAGATTTAAATAGTGGCGATGTAAACTCAGCACTTAAAAGTTATAGAGAAGCTGTTGTTGATAATCCTGATAATTTCGACGCCATTTTCGGTTTGGCCAAAGTGTTTAGGTTTAAGAAAGATATTTTGCTGGTTAAAGAAGTTCAAAAAAAAATAAGCGAAGCTATTAATTACAGTGTAAAGAAAAAAAAGAAAGTTGCAAATGAGTTTTTGGAAGCTATAAGTATCATCAATTCGGAAATCATGAGTAATGCTATAGCTAATGGTGTTCATCCTCTTTTAAATAAAGGAATGAAAAGCAATAGAGAAGAAAAAGAGCCAAGAAAAATATTAATACTGACTTGCTTATGGCAAAGATATGAAGTTGCAGATTTTTTTCTTAAATATTTTTCTGAAATGAGAGGGCTGGTAAAAGATGAAATTGATTTGCAGCTTTTAGCAATTGGTTCTGAAGGTGAAGTCACTAGAAACTTAGTAGAGGGTTATGGGTTTAATTATGAAGAACATGAAAACAAACCATTAAGTCAAAAATGGGAGTATGCTATAAGAAAATCCAAAGAATATGATTTTGATGCAGTAGTTATATTGGGGTCTGATGATATAGTTGGTAGTGATGTCTTGCGTCACTATATTGAACAGTTAAGGAAAGGTTATCTTTTTTATGGCTTTTACGATGCGTTTGTTTATGATGTGAGATTTCAGGGGCTTTTATATTTTGGTGGATATGGTGATGTCGCTAGTAAAATGCCAGAGCGATTAGGGGAGTCTGTGGGATTAGGCCGTATGATTTCCCGAGAACTATTAGAGGCTTTGAACTTTAGTATATGGAAAGATATTGCAGTTAACTCCTCCCTTGACAGTTACATGAAAAAAAGACTAATAGATGAATTTATGCTATATCCGATTCATGAAGGGGTTAGTCATATTGCACCTGAACTAGGTGGGTTTAAAGTTGGACAAATAGGCGGTTTTTTCGAGGAAAATTCACTTTTTAGTCTTGGTACGAAGTCCGATGTCAATATAACAGACTTCCAAAGATTTAGATCCGCTGATATTGCAAACGAAAAAAAATTAGTTGAAATAGATGAGTTTTTAAAAAACAATATGACTCCGTCTTCATATAAATCATTAAAGAAGATGGCTAAAGTAGATGTTAGTATTATAGTTATGGCGCATAAAGAATCTATATATCTAGATAGATGTATTCAAAGTGCTGTTAGCCAAGATTTTAGTGGCACGTTTGAAATAATATTAGCATCTGATTCCTGTGTTGATTTGAAAAAATATTCAGATAAGTATAATATAAAATTTTCATTGTCCAAAAAAATAATTAATAATACATCATGTGCAAAAAATCTTAATGATGCAGTTTCGATTGCTACTGGAGATTATATAAAAATTATGGCATATGATGATTTTATGCCTCAAAATTCTATTCAATTACTTTATGATGAAGCAATAAGTAGTAAAGCTAGCTTAGTATATGCAAATTCTTATGAATATTGGAGTGATAATAAGATAATTGAATATAAGCCTCCTCGGATCGATATTAGTATTAAACAGCAGAAAGAAAAAAATATTATCCATGGCGGGACTATTTTTTTTAGCAGACAAGATTTTTTATTAGTTGGTGGTTTTGATGATAATTTAATATATGCCGAAGAGTATGATTTTTATTTTAAGCTTCTTTCACACGGCATGAATTTCAGTTATTTGGATGATTTTGTTTATTATTATAGACGACATAATGAACAAAAAGGGACGTTAAGTTTGTCTAAAGCAGAGAAAGAGAATAAACAAAAAATAGTCAATGAAATTGGGGAGAGATATTTAGGTCTTAATAATATAGATAATGAAAAGAAGCCAATTGATGTCAAGAAGCCTGTTGTTTTTGGCATAGCGACAATCAAAGAAAGAATTGATAGTTTGCGAGAAACTCTTAGTTCTATATATAACCAAGCAGATATTATTTATGTGTATCAGAATAACTATAAGAATGACAATGTGATAGATGACCCTAAAAATAAAATAGTTTATGTAAGTGTTAGAGAGACAGGTTTCGATTTCGGTGATGCTGGAAAGTTCTATTCTTTAAGCAAGAGTGGTAATTGCTATTATTTTAGCGCTGACGATGACCTTGTTTATCCTGATGACTATGTGAGCAAAACAGTAGCAGAGTTAAATAATAATGTGGGCTCTATCGTTACCTATCATGGGAAGATGTTTAAGCCAAATGCAAAAAACTATTTCAAAGATATTTGCATTAATTTTAGATGCTTAGATTACGAAAGTAAGACCTTACCATTACATTTCGGTGGAACAGGAGTCATGGCTTTTGATACATCTTTTGTTGAGTTACCTTTCAATATTTTTGAAGAAAAAAATATGGCTGATGTTTGGGTCGGTTATTATGCTAAAAGGATAGGGGTTAAGATTATACACTTGCCACATACAAAAGGATGGATAAAAGAATCTAAAAATATGTCCACGAGTGATAAAAAGGTAACTATATATGAAACAAGAAAATTAGATAAACAGAATGTCAAAACCGAGAACGTTGTGCTAGAAAAGTTTTTTAATTGCGTTTATGGTGAAGCAAGAGATAATATTTCTTAACGCAAAGGAGAGTAAATATAATGACTCAAATTTTTAAAAATGTTCTTGTCCTTGCACCACACACTGATGATGGTGAGCTAGGAGCTGGTGGCTTCATAGCCAAGTTGGTAGAGGACGGGGCTAAAGTCACATACGTCGCATTTTCAGCTGCTGAGGAATCTGTGCCAAGTCATTTGCCAAGAGATATTTTAAGACATGAAGTTAAATCGGCAACTTTATGTTTAGGTATAAAACCTGATGATTTGATTGTTTTTGATTATCCTGTAAGAAAGTTAAATTATCATCGTCAAGAAATTTTAGAGGATTTAATTAAAATAAGAAATTCATCTGAGTATGACTTGTTACTGATTCCATCTTTAAAAGATATTCATCAAGATCATGCTGCAGTCGCAAATGAAGGGGTTAGAGCTTTTAAAAATACGACTATATTAGGCTATGAACTTGTATGGAATAATATTACTTCAGACTCTACCTGCTTGATTAATATTCAAGAAAAGCATCTAGAGAAAAAACATTTGGCTTTACAATGTTATAAGTCGCAAGAGCATCGTAAATATATGAGTCAAGAGTTTATATTCTCTCTTGCTAGAGTTAGAGGTGCTCAAATTGGGAAGGATTTTGCGGAAAGTTATGAGGTGATAAGATGGGTTATCAGCTAAAAAAACCGGTTTTACTTGCGCAGTTATCAGAAGCATTAGATTTGGAAGTTGTAGGCCCGGATGCTTTAATAAGAGAAGTAAGTGCTTATAGCTCACTAACAAAAAATTGCTTATCTTTTTCAAAGAACGTAACTAATTTAGTTGAAAAAAGCGTTGTAATAACTTTTGAGGATCAGTGTAGCTATGAATTGGATAATTTGAGCTATATTCTTAGTAATAATCCAAGGCTGGATTTTATACGCGTTCTTAATTTTCTTCAAGGTGAGATTGGTTTTTCAACTTGGAGTGAGCCTTCATATATACATCCTACAGCTATTATTGGGAAAAATGTAGTAATAGAAGACGGATGCCGTGTAGGTGAAAATACTGTTATAGAACATAATGTTGTATTACATTCAGGAACCCGTATAGGTAACAATAGTCGTATTCGTTCTTGCTCATCTATCGGAGGTGATGGTTTTGGTTACGAACGATTAAAAAATGGTGTTCCAATACGATTCCCTCACCTAGGAGGAGTATTGATAGGAGATAATGTAGAAATTGGAGCATTAAATTCGATATCTTGCGGTGCTTTATCAGATACAGTAATAAAAAATAACGTAAAAACAGATAACTTAGTGCATATTGCACATAATTGTATTATTGATGAATCGGTATTGATAACAGCATGTGCAGAATTAAGCGGAGGAGTTACAGTTGGGAAAGATGCTTGGATAGGCCCCAACGTTAGTATTATGCAAAAAGTAAGTATAGGTGAAGATGCTCTTATTGGTCTCGGTGCTGTCGTGACTAAAGATGTACCTATTTCAAGCGTTTTCGCGGGTAATCCAGCAAAAAAAATTAGAGACAAATGATGAGTGCAAACCAACTGTACATAGCCGTAATAGGGCTTGGCTACGTAGGCCTTCCATTAGCAGTAGAATTTGGAAAGCACCGTAATGTGCTTGCCTACGATATAAACGAAAAGCGAATTGCAGAACTGCGGAATGGATACGATTTCACATTAGAAATTTCAGAGAGTGAATTACAGTCTGCTTCAAATTTACATTTTTCAAGCGACGTAAAAGAGCTCAAAAAGTGTAATGTATATATTATTACAGTTCCTACACCTATAGATGATACCAATGCACCGGATTTAAATCCTTTGCGCAAAGCTTCAGCGATGATAGCAACTGTGATTAAGAAAGGCGATGTGGTGATTTATGAATCCACTGTCTATCCAGGCGCAACAGAAGAAGTGTGCATTCCTGTGATTGAGAAAGGTTCTGGCTTAAAGTTCAATGAAGATTTTTATGCAGGATATAGCCCCGAACGTATTAATCCAGGTGATAAAATTAATACGCTAACAAAAATTAAAAAAATCACTTCTGGTTCTACGCCTGAAATCGGTAAGTTTGTTGACGAACTCTATTCAACTATTATCACGGCCGGTACGCATCTTGCTAGTTCCATTAAGGTAGCGGAAGCTGCGAAAGTGATTGAGAACACCCAGCGTGATTTAAATATTGCCATTATCAATGAATTTGCCAAAATATTTAATATTTTGGGCATTGATAGCCAAGAAGTTCTAGAAGCTGCTGGCACTAAATGGAATTTCTTACCCTTTAAACCTGGTTTAGTTGGAGGGCATTGCATAAGTGTTGATCCTTATTACCTAACCTATAAAGCGAAAGAGGTTGGTTATCAACCTGAAGTGATTCTAGCAGGTCGGCGTATTAACGATGGTATGGGACAGTACACAGCTACGCAATTAGTCAAAGCTGTTAGTCGTAAGAAAATTCATATAGATGAAGCACGCGTGCTTGTTCTTGGTTTCACCTTTAAAGGTGATTGCCCTGATGTTCGTAATACCAAGATTATCGATATGGTTAAAGAGCTAGAAAGCTTTAATATGCATGTTGATATTTACGACTCTTGGGCTAATTCAGAAGAGGTTCAAGAAGAGTATGGTCTTAAGCTAGAAACCGATTTAATCGAAGGTGTTTACGACGCTATTGTATTGGCAGTTGACCACTCTGAGTTTAAGCAATGGGGCGCCGAGAAAATACGCTCTTTTGGTAAGAAGAAACATGTACTGTACGATGTGAAGCATGTTCTTGCTAAAAATGAATCAGATTTACGTTTATAATGAAACAGGTGTTTAATATGAAAAGTTTTGCTTTAATCGGTGCTGCTGGTTATATTGCACCTCGCCATATGAAAGCGATTAAAGAGCTGGGCCATAATTTAAGTATCGGCTACGATACTAATGACTCCGTAGGTATCATCGACAGTATTTCTCCTGATAGCGAGTTTTTTACTGAATTTGAGCGATTTCAAGAGCATGCCTACCGTTTGAAACGTAATCCATCAACTGCATTGGACTATGTGGCTGTTTGTTCTCCCAACTATTTACACCATTCACATATTGCAGCTGGCCTTAGGTTGGGGTGTGATGTTATTTGCGAAAAGCCGCTAGTACCGACACCTGAACTTCTGAATGAACTAGCTGAGGTAGAGAAAGAAACGGGCCAGCGTGTTTATAATATTTTACAATTACGTCATCATGAAGCTATTTTGAAGCTTAAAGAAAAAGTAGCGAATGAAAATCGTAGTGAAAAGTATCAGGTAGATTTAACCTATATTACTTCACGCGGAAAATGGTATATGGAAAGCTGGAAAGGCGATCCGCGCAAGTCGTTTGGTGTGGCTACTAATATTGGTGTTCACTTTTTTGATATGCTGCATTTTATTTTTGGTAAGTTAGAAAAAAATGTTTTGCATTACGCCAACGACTATAAAGCATGTGGCTACTTAGAGTATGAAAAAGCCAGGGTTCCATGGTTTTTGTCTATAGATGCAAATGACCTACCTGATGAAGTAAAAGGCAAGCAAACCACGTTCCGCAATATAAGTTGTGAAGGTGAGCAAATAGAATTTTCCGCCGGGTTCACAGATCTTCATACAATTAGCTATCAGGAGATTCTTGCTGGCCGCGGTTATGGTATTGAAGATGCTAAGCACTGCGTTGAGACCGTACACCATATTCGAACAGCTCAGCCTGAGGCTCCTGCTGAAAATGAGGCACATGCTTTTCTAAGAAAACTCATCTAGGAGCAACGCATGGATTATCAAGTACATGAATCTGCAATCGTTGATGAAGGTGCCCAGATAGGTGAAGGCTCCCGAGTTTGGCACTTCGTGCATGTGTGTGCTGGCGCTAGAATCGGTAGGGGGGTTTCCCTTGGCCAAAATGCTTTTGTTGGCAATAAGGTCACAATAGGCGATAACTGCAAAATTCAGAATAACGTTTCAGTTTATGATAACGTTCACCTTGAAGAAGGTGTTTTTTGTGGCCCTAGCATGGTGTTTACCAATGTTTATAACCCTCGCTCACTGATTGAACGTAAAAGTGAGTATCGTGATACTTTGGTAAAAAAAGGTGCCACTTTGGGTGCCAATTGCACCATAGTATGCGGGGTTACCATTGGTGAGTATTCATTTATTGGCGCTGGTGCTGTCATTAATAAGGATGTGCCGGCTTATGCATTGATGGTTGGTGTACCCGCGCGGCAAATTGGTTGGATGAGTGAGTATGGTGAACAATTAGATTTGCCTCTGGAAGGTCAAGCAGAAGTCTCCTGCCCTCATACGGGTAAGGTTTATCATCTTAATGGCAAAACTTTAACTAAAAGTGATTGATTATCATGCAATTTATTGACTTGGCTGCCCAGCAAGAGCGAATCAAAGATAAAATAGACGCAAATATCCAGAAAGTACTTGCGCATGGTAACTATATTCTTGGCCCTGAAGTCTCTGAACTTGAAGATAAGTTAGCTGCATTCACGGGTGCGAAGTATTGCATAACATGTGCTAATGGTACCGATGCGCTGCAGATTGCGCAGATGGCATTAGGTATAGGCCCTGGTGATGAAGTAATCACCCCAGGCTTTACTTATATTGCAACAGCAGAAACGGTTGCCTTATTAGGCGCTAAGCCAATCTACGTGGATATTGATCCAAAAACCTACAACCTTGATCCCGCCCAATTGGAGGCGGCAATTACGCCGCGTACTAAAGCTATTATACCGGTATCATTGTATGGGCAGTGTGCGGACTTTGATGCGATCAATGCGATTGCTGAAAAACATGGCATTCCTGTAATCGAAGATGCTGCTCAGAGCTTTGGCGCTAGCTACAATGGGAAAAAATCCTGCAATCTCAGTACAATAGCATGCACGAGTTTTTTTCCTAGCAAGCCTTTAGGCTGTTATGGCGATGGTGGTGCTATTTTCACAAATGATGAAGACTTAGCGAGACTGCTTCGTCAGATAGCGCGCCATGGCCAGGATAAGCGCTATCATCATGTGCGTGTTGGCGTAAATAGTCGCTTGGATACGCTACAGGCGGCCATACTGCTACCTAAACTTGAGATATTTGCTGATGAGATCATAAAGCGTAATCATGTGGCGACTTCCTATACGCGTTTACTTAACGATGTAGGTATTGTCAGTACGCCTTATGTTGATGAACGATGTGTTTCAGCCTGGGCACAATATACTATCCTTGTCGAAGACCGTGAAGACGTTCTAGATAAGTTGAAAGAAGCCGGTGTGCCAACTGCAGTACACTATCCTATTCCTTTAAACAAGCAACCCGCTGTGAAGGATGATACGGAAAACCTAGTAGTTGGTGATGAAATCGCTAAAAAGGTAATGAGTCTACCAATGCATCCCTATTTGTCTTCTCAAGATCAAAAAAGCATTGTTATGGCTTTTTAGTAATTTTCTGTTTTGAGTTTTATTATGAATAATAAAAGTATTATAAAAAAAGACAACATCGATGCTGAATCATTAATGAAGTTAGCCAAAAGCTATATTGATAGTGAGGAGTATCGTAAGGGCGAGATGACCTATAATTGTCTTTTAGGTTTGGAAAAACAATCAATTGATTTAGTCGTTAGTAAAGCTCAAGCACTGAAAAATCAAAAGAGGTTGGCAGAATCAATTACATTGTTAGAGATGGCAGTTGAAATTGGTTTTTTTGACAGTAAGTTATTGCATATATTGGCTATTTATTATAGGGATAATAAGTTATGGTCTAAATCTGAAAAATGCATATGGGATATTATTATACGAGATAAAAAATATGCGGCTTCTCTTGGGTTCGCAATTTTTGCTTCAGATATTTTGCGAAAAAGAGGGTATGTTAATTCTGCGTACAGTATTATTTGTTTTTCAATTTATTTGGCAGAGTGCTCCGGTAAAAATGTACCATTTAATGCTGTTGCAATAAGAGAAGAGCTAAATTACGAAACATCCTGTGAGTATTCAATTGAAATATCTCATCGGTTTTACGATGTTGTTTATCAAGGTTCGGATAAATACGCATCTAATTCGGAAGATTCAGTTTATGTCCCTGTCTGGAGTAAAGTGCTTAACTTTTTTCAAGATAATAATGTTTTGAATGTTGTTGATATTGGTTGCGGACCTGGCCAATTTGCTGAGTATGCTATTAAACGGATGCCTACTCTTTGTTACATAGGGTTTGACTATAGTTCTGTTGCTATTTCTCAGGCAAAAAATAGAACAAAGGGGATTGAGTTTATAGAAGGCAACGCTTTTTCTTCTTCCTTGTTAACTGAAAATGCTGCTGATATATATATATTGCTTGAGGTTCTAGAGCATATAGAGAAGGATTTGGATCTTTTAGGTAGTATGCCAAGCAGAGCCTCTGTCGTTTTTTCAGTGCCTAATTTTGATTCCTTTGGTCATGTGCGTTTCTTTTTAGACGAAAAAGAGGTGTACGATAGATATAGCTATCTATTCTCTAATTTAGAAGTGATGAGCGTTGTCCTTAAAGGATATTCTACCATTTATCTTGCATTTGGCCAGTTGAAGTGAAAATCCATGTATAATAGGTCGGCTATAAATAATGCGATTTAATATTGTTTCTGCTAATCAAGCGGAAATGGCGCTTGAAAGTGAAAATTTTTATCATAGCTTTGATGTATGTAGAAGCTGTTTAAAAAAAACACCTGGTGATGTGCTGCTTTATATTATTATGGCGAGAACTATTAGTCGCTCGCCTGCGGTTGTAGATTCATGGAAAGATGTGGCTGATATTACAGCTTCTTTACTTGATTTTAATAGACGAAAAAGTATTCAGACCTCTTCTTTTTGGCACGCTCTGAGCTTTATTAATTCATGTTTAATTAGTAATTATCTTTCACATAATGGTAATCCCTTAATTAAATTCTTAACACAAAACAGTCGAAGGGTAAGTGATGGTAAGATTGAGCTGTTAATTTTGACTTGTGTCTGGAAAAGACATGAGTTGAGCCGTTTGTTTTTTTCTTATTATCAGGAGTTAGGAAAAAAGCTCAGCCCTGGTATTGATATTCAAATAGTTGCGGTGGGTTCTGAGGGCGAGGTTAGTCGTAGTATTTGCGAGGAATATGGTGTTCATTATTTAGAGTACCCTAACCAGCCGTTATCTGATAAATGGCAAGCTGGGCTTAACTATGCACGATCATTTGATTTTGATGCATTAGTGGTTTTGGGTTCAGATGATTTTATATGTGAAGACACATTTAGATTTTATTCTAAGCAAGTGTCTAAAGGTGCTCTTTTTTTAGGTTTTCAAGATTGTTATTTGCATGATTTCTCTAGCCAAAAAACAATTTATTGGAAAGGTTATGGCGCCTCTAATGAACAACAAAGTCAACCACACAGGGTTGGCGAAACAATTGGTTTGGGGCGTGTGCTTAGAAGAGAACTGCTAGAGTTTATGGATTTTGATTTATGGAAAGAAATGGGTGCAAATAAATCGTTAGATGGAATCATGAAAAATAAAATTATAGCAAAAACAGGTTTTCTCCCAGTCAAGCCTGTTCATGGTTTCGATTTGACTACGAATGATGTTAATTATTCATTGGGCATGTTGTCTTACAGATTGAAAGACCTAGGTCTGTTCGGTGTTGATGTTAAAGTGAGTGATAATGTCACTGCCTTTGAGAAATATATAACATCTACTAATGTTTATGATGATGTGACTTTAGAATTCTCTAAAAATGGTCGCCTTGATTTCTTGAATAATCTCTAACGTGAGTTATTATGACTAGTAAAGTTAATAATGAAAGTGAAGTTAGTGCTCTTAAAAAGCGTTTGGAAGAGTTGGTTCATATTCAAGCAAATGAAAGAGCTGAACTAGCAGCTAAAATTAGTAACCTTCTAAAGGAGAATGATGATCTAAAACGTCAAGTGCGTGAATTGGAGGCGAAGTGCAAATCTCATGCTGCTACTTCATACGTTAAGACTAAATCGCCGGAAAATGAGATTGGCTTGGATTTCTCTTTGCCTGAAGAGCGGAAGTGAATAAGTATTTAATATTGTTGTTGCTTTTTAAAATCGTGTTGTTTCACGATTTCTGAGCAGTGTATTTTGGTGAATAGATACTACCTCGCATTATAGTTATGCGTAATACATTGTATCGTTAGGATTTTCATTTTATTTGTTTTTATTCCCTCTGAAATGAGCTGCATTTTTTACCTTAGTAATTATTAATCAATAATTGTAGGAATATTTATGTGCGGAATTGTTGGCGCGGTTGGCGCAAAGGATAGCACCGCCTTTCTTTTGGAAGGCATATCTACATTGGAGTATCGCGGTTACGATTCAGCGGGTTTAGCCCTGCTATCGGGTGAGCAAAGCAGCGGTTTGCAGCGTGCCCGCTCTAAAGGGCGTGTGGCGGAGTTAGCCGCCTTAGTGAAGGAACAGGCACTCAACGGTAGTGTAGGCATTGCGCATACCCGTTGGGCGACCCACGGCGTTCCGGCAGAACGTAATGCCCACCCACATATCTCCGGCGGTTTGGCGGTGGTGCACAACGGCATTATCGAAAACTATGAAGCGTTGCGTACCCAGTTGCAGGGCTTGGGGTATGAATTTACTTCAGACACCGACACCGAGACCATCGCCCATCTGATCCAGGCCTGCTTTAAAGGCCAAATTGGTGAGCCAGCGGAAAACCTCTTCTCTGCCGTGCAGTGCGCCGTTGAGCATCTAAAAGGTGCCTTTGCCCTGGCGGTAATTAGTGAAGAAGAGCCGGACTGCTTAGTGGTGGCCCGTGAAGGTTCGCCGCTAATGTTGGGCATTGGAGATGATGGGCACTATGCCGCTTCTGATGCTTCCGCACTGATCTCCACTACCAAGCGTTTGATGTATTTGGAAAACGGCGATGTGGCTCGTCTAAGCCGTGAAGCGGTGGTTGTCGTTGATGGTATTGGCCAGCCGGTCGAGCGTAAGGTCATTACTTCAAACCTGAGTGCTAACGCGGTAGAGCTGGGTGATTACAATCACTTCATGCAGAAGGAAATCTTTGAGCAGCCCCAGGCGCTTAGCAATACGCTGGAAATGATTAGCGGGGCAGGGCAGCTACAGCCGGGCATCTTCGGTGCGGAAGCCGCTGATATTTTCGACCAGGTAGAAGCCGTGCTGATCCTGGCCTGCGGTACTTCCAGCTATGCGGGCATGACCGCCAAGTACTGGATTGAGCAAGTGGCAGGCATTCCTTGCAACGTCGAAATCGCCAGCGAGTACCGTTACCGTCAAAGCGTTGCTAATCCAAAACAGCTAGTGGTGGTTATCTCACAGTCCGGTGAAACGGCGGATACGCTGGCGGCGCTTCATCACGCTAAATCGTTAGGGCATACCCATACCTTGGCGATCTGCAATGTACCGGAATCCGCCATTGTGCGTGAAACGGCGCTACGATTTATTACCCGCGCCGGGCCGGAAATTGGTGTGGCTTCTACCAAGGCATTCACTACCCAGCTAAGTGCGCTATTCCTGCTTACTCTGCTACTTGCCAAAGCGAACCAGCGGTTAAGCGAGGCGGATGAAAAAGCTTACCTGGATGAGCTGCGCCACTTACCTATTGCGGTAGATAAGGTGCTTGCCCTTGAACCCAGTATTGAAGCCTGGGCGAACCAGTTTGCGGACAAGCAACATGCGCTGTTCCTAGGCCGTGGGCGGCATTATCCCATTGCGTTGGAAGGGGCACTTAAGCTTAAAGAGATCTCCTATATTCATGCGGAAGCTTACCCGGCAGGTGAGTTGAAGCACGGCCCCTTGGCGTTGGTCGATGCAAAAATGCCCGTTGTTGTGGTGGCCCCCAATGATGAGATGTTGGAGAAGTTAAAAGCCAACATGCAGGAAGTCAGTGCCCGTGGCGGCCAGCTGTATGTGTTTGCCGATGGCGACAGTGCCGTGAAGTCCTCTGAAGGCGTCAATGTGTTGATGATGCCAGAGCATTACGGCCTGCTTTCGCCGGTGTTGCACGTGGTCGCGCTTCAGTTGCTTTCCTACCATGTAGCGCTGGTGAAAGGCACGGATGTGGATAAGCCGCGTAATTTGGCTAAGAGCGTGACGGTAGAGTAGTGCCAATGGGCGTCGTTCCGATGCCTTCCGTGGTTGCCACGAAACGCTCGCGGAGCTCGCTTTCTCGTTACCACGCGCTACGGGTACAATCACTCGATTCCGGTGGCATCCCCATCTTCATGTGTACGCGAGATTTAGTAGCGCGTGGTAAGCGAAGCGCACCCGCGGAAGCAGCGCGCAGCGGTGCCGGGGTTCGTGTATGCAGAGTTGGTTGGGTGCCAAGGGGCGTCGTTCCGACGCCATCCGCGGGTGCCTTCGAACGCTCGCTGAACTCGCGTTCTTCGTTACCACGCGCTACGGTGGATGCACCTGATTCTGCTCATAATAGTGGATACCTCAAGAATACTCATTCGGGAATGGACTCTCGCCACCTTTACGCTGAAGTGATTGTGTAAGCGGGCGTTGTATAAAGGAGATGTAATAGATGTCACTTTTTTTTGTGCATATACCTAAAACGGCCGGGACAAGCTTTCGCAAGGGTGCTGAAAGGTATTTTTCACCAGAGCGAATTGTTTATGATTATGGCGCGAACTCCGATACGACGTCGCCGCTTGTCAAAAAGTTTTTGTATGACGATCAACCTGATTTCTGGCAGTTTAAGCAGTCGCTTAATAATCCTGCCATGATCGCGGGGCACGTGCTTATCGCGCGCTTTGCTTCCCTATGGGGTGTGGGAAACACTATCACTTTCCTTCGTGATCCGTTGCAACGTATTGCATCTGAATATGAGCACTTTGTCAGGCATATGAATTACAAAGGAAGCTTTAAGGAATTCTATTCAGACCGTGGGATGCGTAATCGTCAACGCCGGGCGCTTTACGGGGTGAATCTAGAGGCTATCGGGTTTATCGGCTTAACAGAACGTTATTCTGAAAGTCTGGAAATGTTGAATGATCGTTTTGCAACGCGCATTCCCGAGCGCGAAGACAATCAGGGTAAACCTCGTCTGGAGGATGAGTATGAATTTGATGAAGAGGATCTCGTTGAACTCAGGAAATTGAATAGACGAGACATTGAGCTTTACCACTATGCCTCCGGATTGTTTGATTCACGTTATGAGATGTTCAAGTCGAACCAGCCCTGGGCGCATGCTTGTCTGGTAGAGGCCACCACGGAGAGTGTCAGCGGTTGGGCCTGGTGGGCGGATGAACGCGATGCGCCATTAGAGGTCGAACTGTTGGTTAATGGTGAGCTTGCCAGCACCGTGCGTGCGGTGGAGTTTCGCCAGGAGTTGTGTCGCTTGCTGCCGCCGCGTGGCGGGTATGTGGGCTTCAACCTGCCAGTGAAACTGTCCCCACTTGATACGGTGCAATGTCGTGTTGCTGCAACGGCGCAGAGGTTTCCGCCAAGCCCGCGCCGTATCGAGGAAACGGTTAAGTAATACCTTCAGGGTCAAACGTCAGAAAGCCAGGGCCGAGTGATTGGTAACGGTAGCGCGGCATCCATGGAGTAGAAGCAAGAGAGGTATTTTTAATGTCTCACTCATCTGACCTGATTGCTGACGATGTCGAAGGTTACTTGAAAGCCCATGAGCATAAGGACTTGTTGCTCTTTCTGACCTGCGGAAGCATGGGTGACGGTAAAAGCACCCTGATTAGCCGCTTGTTGTTTGAGTCCAAGTTGCTGTTTGAAGACCCGCTTGCGGCCACTGAAGCAAATTCAAGAAAGTATGATTCTCAAGTTGGTGAGATGGATCTTGCGTCGCAGGTGGATGGCTTGGCCGCTGAACGCGAGCAAGGTATTACTATTGATGTGGTATATCGTTTCTTCTCTACCGAGAAGCGTAAGTTCATCGTGGCAGATACCCCAGGGCACGAGCAGTTCACCCGCAACATGATCACCGGGGCTTCCATTGCCGACACGGCTATTTTGATGGTCGATGCCCGCCACGGTATTTCGACGCAAACCCGCCGCCATAGCTTTTTGATGTCGATAATGGGCATGCGCCACGTGGTGTTGGCCATTAATAAGATGGATTTGGTCGACTATTCCAAAGCGCGTTTTGATCAGATTGCTGAAGAGTACCGTGCTTTCGCCAAACAGCTGGGGTTGGAGGACATCACCTTCATTCCTATGTCGGCGCTGAAGGGCGACAACGTCATCGAACACAGCGCTAAAATGCCTTGGTACCAAGGTACGACGCTTCTAGGCTACCTGGAAACCGTCGAGCTGGATGTGGAACATCTTCAGCGCTCTCCCTTCCGCATGCCCGTGCAGTGGGTCAATCGCCCCAACCTGGATTTCCGCGGTGTTACCGGTATGGTGGCCAGCGGTGTGGTGCACCCGGGGGATCAAATCCGTGTTCAGCCTTCTGGCAAAACCAGCATTGTCTCGCGTATCTATACCCCGGATGGTGACTTGGACGAAGCTGTCGCTGGGCAGTCCATCACGCTGTTGCTGGAAGATGAAATTGATATTTCTTGTGGTGATGTGATTTCCGGCATAGATCAGCCAGCCCACACCGCCGACCAGTTTGAAACTACGCTTGTAGGGATGCACGAAGCGCCGCTGTTACCGGGTCGTCCGTATCTGATGAAGCTGGGCGCCCAAACGGTCTCAGCGACCGTGACGGATATCAAGTATCAGGTCAACGTGAATACTTTGGAGCATACGGCGGCCAAAAAGCTACCGCTAAACAGCATTGGTGTATGTAACCTGAGTCTTAACCGTGCGGTTGCCTTTGATGCCTATAAAGACAACCACGATACCGGTGGCTTTATTCTCATCGATCGTATGACTAACAATACGGTTGGCGCGGGCATGCTGCACTTCGCCTTGCGGCGTAGCCAAAATATCCATATGCAGTATGTGGATATTGATAAGCAGGCGCGTGCGTTGGCCAAAGGCCAGAAGCCAACCGTGGTGTGGTTCACAGGGCTTTCCGGGGCGGGTAAATCGACCATTGCTAACCTGGTTGAGAAAATACTCTTCGCCCACGGTCAGCATACCTATCTGCTGGATGGTGATAACGTGCGCCATGGCTTGAATCGTGATTTAGGTTTTACCGATGCTGACCGCGTGGAAAACGTGCGCCGGGTAGCGGAAACCGCCAAGCTGATGGTGGATGCCGGGCTAATTGTGATGTCGGCATTTATTTCGCCTTTCCGCAGCGAGCGCCAGTTGGCGCGGGATCTGCTGGAAGAGGGCGAGTTCATGGAGATTTTTGTCGATGCTCCGCTGGATGTTGTTGAGGCGCGTGACCCGAAAGGCCTCTACAAAAAGGCCCGCCGCGGGGAACTGAAAAATTTCACAGGCATTGATTCCGCTTATGAAGCGCCTGAAGCACCGGATGTTCATTTGAAAACATCTGAAATGGACGCTGAAGAAGCTGCTGACGCCGTGATCGCTGCATTGCGTGAACGTGGAATGATTAGCTGACTTGAATGCGCTAGTTGTCAGGTGGTGGCGAGGTTGGCTGCTACTTGGCAGCTTTTTTTTATGCAAGGGCTGGGTCTTAAAGACTAAATCTTAAAGGGCTAGGGAAGGTCTGAATAACTGCCGATATTC
>NZ_JAINWD010000053.1:0-32227 GCF_021021315.1 Halomonas sp. IOP_14
GCCTGATGATGCCGCTGTCGCTCTCCTACGATCACCGTGCGATCAACGGCGCCGATGCGGCACGCTTTACCGCCTTCCTGGCCGATGTGCTCACCGACATTCGTCGCTTACTGCTGTAATTGGTAGCGATGTGCTTTCACAAGCGGCGCCCCTAGGGGCGCCGCTTGTGTTTACTAAACGTAAATGCTGCCTAAACCTCTCGCAGGGCGACCAAAGTGGTAGATTTAGGGCATTTGGCTGTTTTAATTTAAAAAAATTGAAACAAAAGCGGGTTTCTCAGGCTTTTGGGGAGTTGTGTCGCTTGAGAGGCGCGGTTATTGTCAGTTAACAGAATTCACATACTCATTTTTCGAACTCTTTTTTCATACCAAGAACTTCAAGGAGCAGTGCCATGCGTTTAATCCTGTTGGGTGCCCCCGGCGCGGGGAAGGGGACTCAAGCTCAGTTTATTTGTGAGCAATTTAAGATTCCTCAGATTTCCACCGGGGATATGCTGCGCACGGCCATTAAAGATGGCACAGAGCTGGGCTTGAAAGTAAAAGAGATCATGAACAGTGGTGGCCTGGTGTCTGATGACATCATCATTGACTTGGTCAAAGAGCGCATCAGTCAGCCCGACTGCGAGAACGGCTTTCTGTTCGATGGTTTCCCACGCACGATCCCCCAGGCCGACGCCATGAAAGAGGGCGGCGTTAAGCTGGATCACGTGGTGGAAATTGCCGTACCCGATGAAGAGATCGTTAGTCGCTTGGCGGGACGCCGTGTGCATCAGGCATCGGGTCGGGTTTATCACGTTGAGCACAATCCGCCCAAAGAACCAGGCAAAGATGATGTGACCGGTGAAACACTTATTCAGCGTGAAGACGACCAAGAGTCCACGGTGCGTAATCGCCTATCCGTTTACCACGATCAAACGGCCCCTCTGGTTGATTACTATCAGCAGTGGGCCGAGCAGGATCCCCAGAGCGCGCCCCAGTACCACCGCATTGAAGGTGTTGGCAGTGTGACGGATATTACCCGCCAGGTTAAAGAAGCCCTTAGCTGATAAGGGCCCTCAGTTGATAATAACCCTTAACTGATTTTACGCCTTTGCCGATGGCCCGCCTAATGCGGGTCATCGTCGTATTAGCGTGACAAAGGTATAATGCCGCAACCTTTCTTTCGAGTGGCCACTTGCTATGCCGTTACATCTGCTTGCCCTGGACGCCTCTTCAAGCGCCTGTTCTGCAGCCTTACTGCGCCAGGGCGATTCGGGCACTGAGTGCCTGGCGCGCTTCGAGATGACGCCTCGCGCCCATACCCGTCGGTTGTTACCTATGGTGGACGAAGTGCTTGCCGAAGCGCAGGTAACCCCTTCCCAGCTTGATGCCGTAGCGTTTGGCCGAGGGCCGGGTTCGTTTACCGGACTGCGTATCGCGGCGGGGGCAGCCCAGGGGTTGGCGTTTGGTTTGGATTGCCCGTTGCTGGGGGTGTCTACTTTGGAGGCGCTGGCCCTTCAGGCCCATCGTCGCTATCACCTCCGCCACGTGGTGACTGCCTTAGATGCCCGCATGGGCGAGGTATACGCCGCGACGTGGCACTGCCTTAAAGATACCATCACACCGATGAGCGCCGAGGCGGTGCTGGCCCCTGAAGCACTTCGCCTGCCAGGCGACGAAACCGACTGGGTAGGTGTAGGCAGCGGCTTTACGCTGTGGGAGCGCTTCACTGTCGATGTACAGCTCAGCATGCCCCAACATTTGGATGATTTAGAGCCCCGCGCCGAAGAGATGGCGTGGCTGGCGGCGCGTGATTTTGCCGCTGGGTTGGGGCAGGCCGCGCACTTGGTTCAGCCGGTTTATCTGCGCAACGACGTTGCCTGGAAAAAGCCCGCATGAGCGATGTTGAGGCCGATGTTGAGAGCATCGTTCTGCCTGACGGCCTGCGCTTGGTGCAGGGCGATGAGGGGTTGGCGCTGGTCGGTGATGAAAAACGCTACGGCAAGCCGCTCAGCGTTGATTTTGTGGCGGGCAAAGCGGCCCATCGGCGCCGCTTTGGTGGTGGGCGTGGTCAGCTGGTCGCAAAGGCCTGTGGGCTTTCCAAGGGCGTGACGCCCTGCATCGTTGATGCTACGGCAGGGTTGGGGCGGGATGCGTTTGTATTGGCCAGCCTAGGTGCCCAGGTGTTGTTAATTGAGCGGGTTGCAGCGATTGCAGCGCTGCTGGAGGATGGCCTGAAACGTGCCTCCAGGCATAGCGATACAGTGGATATTGTTGCCCGCATGACACTGCGTCATGGGGATGCGGCTCAATCCCTGGCTGAATTGGTTGCCAGTGCTCACTTTTCACCGCAGGTGATACACCTGGATCCGATGTTTCCCCATCGTGAGAAATCAGCGTTGGTGAAAAAAGAGATGCGTCTGTTCCGCGAGTTGGCTGGTGATGATAACGATGCCCCGCGATTACTAGAAGCGGCGTTGGATGTGGCCACTCATCGCGTGGTGGTTAAGCGCCCCCGTAAGGCGCCGCCTATTGCGGGGCCAGTGCCGCAACATACCCTTGAGGGTAAAACCAGCCGCTACGATCTGTATGTACATCGCTCATTAGCACGGTAGCTCGTTAGTGTACTTATCAGTGGCTAAGCAAGGAGCACCCATGCAGAACGCGTGGCGAGAAGGTAATCGATTTACGCTGCTGCCGGAGGCCTCACGCTTTCTGCCCGCTATGTTTGAAGCGGTGCATAATGCGCGGCACTATGTGCTGGTAGAGCTCTACTTGATGGAATCAGGGGAGCTTGCAGATCAAGTCATTGAGGTATTGACTGATGCAGCGCAGCGCGGTGTTCGCGTCTGTTTACTGCTGGATGGCTATGGCTCGATGGGCCTCTCCGGGAGTGATCGCCAGCGCCTGAAGCAGGGCGATGTTCAGCTGCGCTTTTTTAACCCCATTGGTTTCCACTCTTTAGCGCTGAACCTGAGTCGTGACCATCGCAAAATAATGGTTATTGACGGCGAGCTGGCGTTCACCGGTGGCTTTGGCGCGGTGGATGAGTTTTTGAATGCCTGGTACGAAATTGCCCTGCGTATTGAAGGGCCGGTGGTGGCCGATTGGGAACTGCTGTTTCGGCGCCTATGGCATTCGCGGCTGACCCGCGTCGAGAAGGGCGATAGACGCGCGGCGGCTCTCCCAGAGCGTCGTGAGCCTCAGGCGCTTGCCAATGGCGTGCCTGGACGGGCGATGTCGGCGCGTGGCTATCGTTATCAAGCGATTCGCCACTCATTGCATTATCGGGTCAGCCAGGTAAATGAACGACTCTGGTTATGCACACCCTATTTTGTGCCCACCTTTGCCCTGCGTCGGCGTTTGGTTCGGGCGGCTCGCAGAGGGATAGACGTACGCTTACTGCTACCGGGGGCAAAGCATGATCATCCCAGCGTTCGCTTTGCCGGTCAGCGCTTTTATCACACCATGCTCAAGGCTGGGGTGCGCATTTTTGAGTTTCAGCCGACCTTTATCCACGCCAAATTTGTGCTCGCCGATGAGTGGGTGAGCATTGGTTCGTGTAACTTTGACCACTGGAATCTGCACTGGAACCTAGAGGCAAACCAGGAAGCAATGGATCCGAAGCTCGCGGCGGACGTGCGCGAACTGTTCGAGCGAAACTTTGCCGCCAGCCAGGAGGTAGACGCCGCGGCTTGGGCGGCGCGCCCCTGGAGGCAGCGCGCCCGTGAGTGGATCTATGGCGTGCTGGATGCCATGGTAACGCGGCTTAAATAGTGTCTACGCTAAGTATTTAGCCTAAGCACCTAGCGCTTTTTACCTTTTGCAGGCGTTTTTTTACGCGGTTTGGGTTTGGGCGTTTCCGGTGGCACGCGGTAATGCAGGTAAAGATCCAAAACCAGTTCCGGCAACTGCACTACCAGCGACTCCTGGCGTTCTTGATCTTTAGCCAGCTCGGCCAAGTCCGGCTCATCGTCGAACAGCCCGGAGAGCAGCATAAACGGCAGCAGCAGGGCGGCGGCGGCCTCTTCATCGTCCTGGAACCAAGCGCTCTCGTCGCTGAAGACGCCTTCCATAAAGCCCGCACACCAGTCGCCTATAGGGGTTTCCTCGGCGGGTTCTCCTCCCAACGTTAGTTCAAACGGCAGTTCCGGTAAGCCGCCTTGCTCGAGTACCGCCACCGCGTTGTCGCGTAACAGTGTGAGCAGGGTAATAATCTCATCACGCTCGGCGTCATCGGCGTAGCGAGGCTCACCCTGAAACAGCTCAGTCAGCCACTGGGTCGCCGGTACTTCGCTGGGTGCCACGGCAAGGGCCACTAAAAAGCCATGGGTGGAAATAAGATCCAGGGCGTCTTCATCCACTTGATCCGAGTCAAGGAAGTCGTCCAATCTATCCAACTGCTCATCCTCGAGCAGTGGCTGCGGTGGCGTGTTCGTTTCAGGCGTATCGCTGCGCTCTGCCATGAGTAAAGCCTCGTTAAT
This sequence comes from Halomonas sp. IOP_14, assembly GCF_021021315.1. NCBI lineage: Bacteria > Pseudomonadati > Pseudomonadota > Gammaproteobacteria > Oceanospirillales > Halomonadaceae > Halomonas > Halomonas sp. IOP_14. The sequence goes on from NZ_JAINWD010000053.1 coordinate 4,463, forward strand.
ACAAACGTTCATCAATGGTTACCTATAACGGCTAGTTTATCACTAATGAAGACGTCACCACTGCCTCCTTGGCCTGCCACTGAATTGGCGGCTATGTCGGAAACAGAGTTGCATCAGGCCGCGCGAGTTCGCGTCGAACAAGCGTGGCAGCGCTGCTGTGAAGTGTGCCCAGCGCTGCCAGCCCCAAATGTGTGGTTTAACCTGCGCGGCGCTTCGGCCGGCCAGGCGCATCTTGGTCACGGCGGGTTACGCTTAAACCCGGTGTTACTGAGAGAGAACCGCACGGCGTTTTTTGATGAGGTGATTCCCCACGAAATGGCTCACTGGCTGGTGTTTCATTTGGACAACGGCCCGCGTTTAAAACCCCACGGCCGCGAGTGGAAAACGGTCATGCGCGACCTTTTTGGTTTAGTTCCCAGTGTTACCCATCGGTTTGATATTAAGCAGGCGCAGTCCGCACCTTATCGTTACCAATGCGATTGCCGCTTTCATCAATTTACCCCAAGACGTCATGCTTTAGTGGTAAACGGGCGTCATTATCGTTGCCGACACTGCGCTAAGACCTTGGTCTACAGGCCGGAAGTCGTCTCGTGATTTGTTTATAAATGTTTGTTTTTTAAATAAAAAATGATAATACCAATGTCTAAAGGGAAGCCTGCGCGAGGAGGTTTATGCTAGGGGAACATTAATGGCAGCCGATACGCCCGATAATGGTCAATAAGCCCATAAATAATCGTATCGACTACAGTTTCTTAGAGAGTGCATTTTCACGGACAGAGGCAATTTTATGAGCGATCAACAGAAGGTCTATCCGGTGCGCGACGATTTCGCCGCCAATGCCTGGGCCGATAAAGCCAAATATGAGGCCATGTATCAGCAGTCGATAGACGACCCGGAAGGCTTCTGGGCTGAGCAAGCCAAACGCCTCGACTGGATTAAAGCGCCCAGCAAAATCAAAAACACCTCCTTTGCGCGTGACAATGTCGATATTCGTTGGTTTGAGGATGGCCTGCTTAACGTCAGCGCCAACTGCCTTGACCGCCATCTGGATAAGCGCGGTGACCAGACAGCGATCATTTGGGAAGGCGACAACCCCGATGAGTCCAAACACATTACTTATCGCGAACTCTATGCACGCACGAACCAGCTAGCCAACGCGCTGAAAGAGCTGGGTATCGGTAAAGGCGATACCGTTACGCTGTATATGCCGATGATTCCCGAAGCCGCCATGGCTATGTTGGCCTGTTCGCGCATCGGGGCCGTTCACTCGGTTGTCTTTGGTGGCTTCTCGCCGGACGCCGTTGCCCAGCGGGTTATTGGCGCCGACTCCAAGCTGGTGATTACCGCTGATGAGTCGGTGCGCGGTGGTAAGCACGTACCGCTGAAAGAGAACGTGGACGCCGCGCTGACCCGTGACGGCACTGATGTGTGCAAAAACGTCCTGGTGGTGAAGCGCACCGGCGGTGAGATCGAGTGGAAAGAGGGTCGCGATGTCTGGTTTGACGAGCTGGTCGACAAGCAGTCCAACGAGTGTGAACCGGAAGCCATGGGCGCCGAAGACCCGCTATTCATTCTCTACACCTCGGGTTCTACCGGTGCGCCTAAAGGCTTGAAGCACACCACCGGCGGCTACCTGACCTACGCCGCCATGACCCACCAGTACGTGTTTGACTATCAAGAGGGTGAAATCTACTGGTGCACCGCGGACGTTGGCTGGGTTACCGGGCACAGCTATATCGTTTATGGCCCCTTGGCCAACGGTGCGACTACCCTGATGTTTGAGGGTGTTCCCAGCTATCCCACCCATGGCCGTATGGGTGATATCGTTGATAAGCACAACGTTAATATTCTCTATACTGCGCCCACCGCGGTGCGTGCTCTGATGGCCCATGGCGAAAACGTCATGGACTCCAGCAAGCGCGATAGCCTGCGGCTGTTGGGCTCCGTGGGCGAACCGATTAACCCGGAAGCCTGGGAGTGGTTCTACCGCGTTATCGGCAACGAAAAATGCCCGATTGTGGATACCTGGTGGCAAACCGAAACCGGCGGCATCATGATTGCGCCGCTGCCGGGCGCTACGCCGCTTAAACCTGGCTCTGCGACCGTACCGTTCTTCGGTGTGAAGCCCGCGCTGGTCGATAACGAAGGCAATCAACTGGAAGGCGCCACTGAAGGCAACCTGGTGATCCTTGACGCCTGGCCGGGACAGGCGCGCTCTATTTGGGGTGACCACGAGCGCTATGTTCAGACTTATTTCTCGACCTACGACGGTATGTACTTCACGGGTGACGGCTGTCGCCGCGATGAGGATGGCTACTACTGGATCACCGGGCGTGTGGACGACGTGCTGAACGTTTCGGGTCACCGCATGGGCACCGCCGAGATAGAGTCCTCTCTGGTAGCGCACAGCGCCGTTGCAGAAGCAGCCGTTGTTGGTTTCCCGCACGATATTAAGGGACAAGGCATCTATATCTATGTCACCCTGAGTGACGGTATCGAGGCGACAGACGAACTCAAAAAAGAGCTGACCCAGTGGGTGCGCAAAGATATTGGCCCGATTGCTTCGCCGGATGTCATCCAGTGGGCGCCAGGTTTGCCGAAAACCCGCTCGGGTAAAATCATGCGCCGCATTTTGCGCAAGATTGCCGCCAATGAGTGTGATGGTTTGGGTGATACCAGTACGCTGGCCGACCCGTCGGTGGTCGATGAGCTGATTGAGCATCGCGCCAACCAATAATGGCGACAACGCGATAGGCTGTTTAGCCCAATAGAGCTTGTGTGCCGACTCAAAGCCGTGCCGACCTGAGTAGGTCGGCACGGTTGTGTTTATAGAGGCGCGTTTATAGATAAGCGTTTATGGACACGTGTTTCGCTTGTGTGAACGATCTATTATAAATTGTGCATGTGATGCTTGGGCATGATGAAGCCCATGGGGTACCATGCTTCACAACCGTAAGAGCCTAGCGTCGCGGCGGCAGACAACCCCGCTGCTCGAGGAACCGGAGGAATATCCATGGCAGTAGCTCATAAGTTTATCGTCGCTGACGATCACCCGCTGTTTCGTGCAGCGCTGACCCAAGCGTTACGCCAGTTGGCCCCCCAGGCGGAAATTGTCGAAGCGGACACCATGGAAGCCACCACTGACGTGGTGAATCGCCACCCAGATGCCGATTTGATTCTGCTGGATCTGCATATGCCGGGAGCCCATGGCTTCTCTGGTTTGATCCAACTGCGTGGTCAAATGCCTGATATCCCCGTTGCGGTAGTGTCTGGTAGTGATGAACCCTACGTGGTTCGTCGTGCTATTGACTACGGCGCGTCGGGTTTTATCCCTAAATCATCGTCTCTACAACTAATTGCTGAAGCCGTCGGCGAAATTCTGCAGGGCGAGGTGTGGTTACCTGAGGCGTTGGCCAACGTGCTGGAAGAGACCAGCGAAGAGGAGTCGCGTTTTGCCGAGGCGATTGCTTCGCTAACGCCCCAGCAATTCCGCGTCTTGAATATGCTGACCGAAGGCCTGCTGAATAAACAGATCGCTTATGAACTGAGCGTCTCTGAAGCCACGATCAAAGCCCACGTGACTGCGATTCTACGCAAGCTGGGCGTACACTCACGTACCCAGGCGGTTATCGCGGCTCAGAAGCTTGAAGTCGAGCCGCCGAAAGTCGTTTCCTAAGCAAGTAGCAAACAACGACTGTGTTAACCGCGGCGCGCTTAGCGCGCCGCACGATTGGCCTGCAGCGTGCGCGTTAGTAGCGCCCGTAGTGCCGCCGGTTTAACGGGCTTCAGCAGCAGTTGATAGCCCGCCCGCTTGATCTCTTCAGCTACCGCTTCGGTACGGTCAGCGGTAATCACAATCCCCGGTACCGCCCCCTCAAAACGTTCGCTGAGTGCTTCCAGCGCCATTAAGCCGGTGACTTCGTTATCCAGGTGGTAGTCCGCCAGAATAGCGTCAGGGTCGCCATCCATATTGCGTAGGATCGATTTGGCCCCGCCGATACTGGTGGCGGTAAACACCTCGCAGCCCCAGCCGCTAAGCATGGCGGTCATGCCTTCCAGAATCAGCGTCTCGTTGTCGATGCATACAATCCGCGTACCGCTCAGCTTATGGCTGCCGCGCCGTGCATGCGGCTCAAGCTCGGTGCTGGTTGACTCGTGGGTGGTGACAATCGGTACGCTAACCGAGAAAACCGCGCCTTTGCCTACCGTCGAGCGTACCTTGATAGGATGATCCAGCACCCGGCTCATACGGTCGGCAATGGAGAGCCCTAGCCCCAGCCCTTTCTCGCTCTCTTTGTGGCGGGAGACCTGATCCAATCGGCGGAATTCCTGAAAAATTTCGCTCAATTTAGACTCGGGAATGCCGGGGCCGCTGTCCCACACTTCAATAGAGAGCCAGCCATTTTGGCGACGGCAGCCCAACAGCACGCGCCCCTCTTGAGTGTAGCGAATCGCATTGGATAAGAAGTTTTGCACGATACGGCGCAGCATTTGAGGATCTGAGTCGACCCAAAGCTGGGTAGGCACGACTTCTAAATCTAATCCGCGATCGTCCGCCATCACCTCAAATTCGGCGCGTAACGGGCGGAAGATATCCGCTAGGGCAAAGTGACTGCGGCGGGGCGTTAGGGCGCCTGCGTCCAGCTTGGAGATATCCAGCAGGGTGCTTAGCAGTTCCTCGGCGGCCTGCAGCGAGTTATCGATATGGCCAACGATGCGCTGGGTGTCGGTCGTAGTCACGTTCTGCATCAGCGCGGAGGTAAATAGCCGTGCCGCGTTAAGCGGCTGCAGCAAGTCGTGGCTGGCCGCGGCCAAAAAGCGCGTTTTGGAAGCGTTGGCATCTTCTGCGAGCTGCTTAGCCTGGCGCAGGGCGAGCTCTGCCTCGGCGCGTACCCGGTTCTCCTGGCGCAACGCCGCGTTGGCTTCAGAGAGCGCCTGGGTACGCTCACGCACGCGCTCTTCCAGGGTTTCATTGGTCTCTTTAAGGGCAATTTCAGCCTGACGGCGTTCGGTAATATCCTGATAGAGCGCAAAGAAGCCCAGGATCGCCTGGCTGTCACCAAAGTGCGGCGTGTAAGTGACCAGCATATAGCGCATGGCTTCATTCACCCGCAGCGAGACTTCAAAGCTGACCCGTTCGCCGTTCAAGGCTCGTGCGACCCATGGCGCGCGCTCCTCCGCCTGCTTAATTGGCAGCACGTCTTCAAAGCGGCGACCAATGACTGCGTTGCGGTCAATATTGAACGCCTGCTCGTAGGCTCGGTTGGTAAATAGGTAGCGGCACTCTTTGTCGAAGTAGGCAATCAACGCGGGCACGTTATCGGTATAGATACGGATATTGTTTTCCGAGCGAATCAGCGCCTCTTCGATGCGCTTTTGCTGGGTAATATCCTGGTAGGTATACACAAAACCGCCGCCAGGCATTGGGTTGCCCTGCACTTCCAGCACGCTGCCATCCTGGCGGTAGCGCACATAGCGGTGGGGTTGGCCTTCGCGAATATTGTCGAGCAGTAGCTGCACGTGCTCTTCCGGGTCACCCGGGCCATACTCGCCGTTGTGGGCGTTGTAGCGGAAGATACGGTCTATGGGGGCGCCAACACGAATCAGGTGGTCAGGGAAGCGGAAGAGCTCAAGATAGCGCTGGTTCCACACCACCAGGCGAAGGTTCTGATCGACCACGCTGATGCCCTGGTTAATGTTTTCAATGGTGGCCTGAAGCAGCGCCCGGTTGAACTCCAGCACTTGGGAGGCTTCATCGACAATCGAAATCACATCCGATATGCCGATACCGCGCCCCTGAAGTGCCGAGTTGACTACAATGCGTGCCGATGAAGCGCCTAGCACCGAGGCCAGAAAGCGTTCGGTGAACTGAATAATATCGATTGAGGCACGAGTGCCGTCGTCCAGTGGTTTACCCACCCGGCGGGCGTAGTCTTCAAAGGCGCGATCGACCTGTCCCGCGCCTAGAAAACGTTCACAAAGGACTTTTAAATCGCCCACGGTGGTCGCCCCGGTCCAGGGGCGGTTGACCGAGGTCTGGCGTGTTTCCACGCTATCCACGAACAGTGAGGCCTGAATACGCTCGACCACTCGCTGTGAGGTAACTTGGGAAACGAAAATGTAGCAGAACAGGTTTACCCCGAGTGACAGCATCACGCCGTGGGTAAAGCTGTCACCTAAGTTGAGGCCGAACAGCGTCGTGGGCGATAGCCAATTGAGCCCCAACGGGCCTCCGTCAAGCCAGCCAGTCGGCAGCACACCAGCATTGATCATCGCGGGCATAAGCAGGCTATAGGCCCAGATGGCGAAGCCCGCATTCATACCGACAATCACCCCAAGCCGGTTGCCGCGCTTCCAGTAGAGGCCGCCAATCAGCGCTGGGGCAAATTGCGAGGCAGCGGCAAACGAGAGCATGCCAATCGAGGCCAGCGAGGTAAATTCGGCAATTAGCTGGTAGAAGCCGTAGGCCATGGCCAGTACGGCAACAATGGTTAAACGCCGCGCACGTAGCACCAAGCGCCCATAATCCCGTGCCTTGGTATCAAACCAGCGCAGCCGGAACAGCGCCGGGATAACGATTTCGTTGGAGATCATGATCGACACGGCCACAGCGGCGACAATCACCATGCCCGTGGCCGCCGAGAAACCGCCGATAAAGGTGAGTAGCGTTAACCATTGGTGGCCCGAGGCCATGGATAGAGCCAGTACGTAGGTATCGGGCTCTACGCCGCTTTCGGAAAACAGCAGCAGACCAGCGGCGGCTAAGGGCACCACAAAAAAGGCAATGGCCAACAGGTAAAGTGGAAACAGCCAGCGCGCTTTCGTGGCGTCGTCAGGGTGAATGTTTTCCACCACTGCCACATGGAACTGGCGGGGAAGACACAGAATCGCCAGCATCGCGAGCAGCGTTTGGGCCCAGAAACTTTGGCCAAAATCCTGGTTGGCCAGCTGGCGCTGGAGTTCGAGCTGGCTTTCGGCATGCCCCATCAGCTCACCCAGGCCATCAAACATACCCCAGGTAACAAAGGCGCCAAGCACCACGAAGGCGAGCAGCTTGACCAGCGATTCGAATGCCACGGCGTGGATTAAGCCTTCGTGGTGTTCGGTGGCATCGGTGTGGCGGGTGCCGAATAGAATCGCGAAAATTGCCATCACAATGGCCACATAGAAGGCCGTGTCGCCAAACAACGGCGTATGGGTCACATCGGTGGCATCGGTAAGAACGCTAAAAGTAGTGGAAACTGCTTTTAGCTGCAGGGCAATGTAGGGCAGGGTACCGACCAGGGCAACCAGACTGGCAAAGGCGGCCAGCGACTGGGTTTTGCCGTAACGGGAGGCAATAAAATCGGCAATCGAGGTGACGTTTTGATGTTTGGCAACGCGGATCATTTTGGCCAGCACCGGCCAGAAGAGTAAAAACGTTAAAATCGGTCCGACGAAGATGCTCGCAAACGACCATCCCGCGGTGGCTGCCTGGCCAACCGCGCCGTAAAACGTCCACGAGGTGCAGTAAATGGCCAGTGCCAAGCTATAGATGATCGGACGCCGACGGGTGGCGCCGTGGGTACGCGCGCGGCGATCACCGTACCAAGCGATACCAAATAGAACGGCAATGTAGAGTAACGAAACCGCTACCAGTAGCCCGCCGTGAAACATGCCTTTCTCCCCGCCAGAGTGTTTAACGTGCGCCAGTCAAAAGGCTTCATTCTAGGCGAAACAACGGGTCGTGTACGACCGTTTGTACCACGGGCTGTTTATTTGTCTAGGCGCATACGTTGTTGAGTAGCGGTGATGTTTCGCGCAGCGTGCGTATCTCTTCGAGGATAGGGTCGCGGGAGTCTTTATCCAGGGGCACTAGCTCACGGCTCTCGCAGTTGAGTAGATAGGGCTGGGTGATCAAAATATCGGTGTGATGGCGCTCAAACTGATAAAGGATAAATTCCGCTAAACGGGTGTCATCCTGCTCGGTAATACGGATGTTCTCGCTATCCACCATGCTGAATTTGGTGATCATCGGAATGGCAAAAGTCCATGGGCGCCATACCGCCGTGCTGCTTTCGGTTGAAATGACCGTGGCGGTCTCGGGCAGTTGTGCCTGCTTGTGGTCAAACCAGCTGTACTCCACCTGAACTTGATAACCCAGCATACCCAGTCCGCCACACACCGGGACTATCCATTTGGGTAAACGTTTGCCGCTCAAATTGCGCAGTATCAGGCCAATCCCGGCGGCCGCAAGGCCTGCAAAAACGGCGGCGATCAAGTGCCAAATCATAATTTATCCTTTCAAAAAGCCGTCTATAAAAGCTATCTATAAAAGCCATCGGGCCTCCCTAAGGAAGCCCGATGATGAGGTCGATTCCAAAGCGTTATCGCCGTATGGCGATAACGCATCAGGAAGGAGTATGACTTAGTGGTCTATCGCCATGCCAGCACCTTTCGGATAGCGAACGCTTTCCACCAGATCCTGAATTTCCTGCGGCGGTGCAGCTGTCACTCTGGAAACCGCAAAGGCAACGGCGAAGTTGATCATCGCGCCTACGGCACCGAAGGAGAGCGGCGAGATGCCAAAGATCCAGTTATCCGGCGTGTTTGCCAGCATATTGGTATCCGGCACGAAGAACCAGCCCAGGTAGGTAAAGATGTAAAGCAGGGTGCAAATCAAGCCCGCCAGCATACCGGCGACCGCGCCTGAGCTGTTCATCCGCGTGGAGAAGATACCCATCATCAGCGCGGGGAACAGTGATGCACCGGCGATACCAAAGGCTAATGCCACCGTTTGTGCTGCAAACCCCGGCGGATTAAGCCCCAGGTAAGTGGCCAACAGGATGGCACCACCCATGGAGATTCGCGCTGCCAACATCTCGCCTTTCTCGGTGATCTTGGGATTGATCATGGTCTTGATCAAGTCGTGGCTGATCGCCGACGAGATCGCCAGCAGCAAGCCTGCAGCTGTCGAGAGTGCTGCGGCGATACCACCCGCTGCAATCAAACCAATAACCCAGCCGGGAAGATTGGCAATTTCCGGGTTGGCGAGTACCAGTATGTCATTATTGACGGTTAGCTCGTTGCCTTCCCAGCCACGATCAGAGTAGTCGGCAGCATCATTATACATTTGGATACGGCCGTCATTGTTGAGATCGTTGAAGGTGATAAGGCCTGTTTCTTCCCATGTACGAACCCAATCAGGGCGTTCTTCGTACAGAATCGGGTTTTGCGCAGCCTCTTCGTAGTTTTCAACCTGCCCCGCCATCTCTGGGTACACGGTGGTCGCCAGATTCAGACGTGCCATTGAACCGACCGCAGGAGCCGTGAGGTAAAGCAGGGCAATGAACACCAGCGCCCAGCCAGCAGACCAGCGAGCATCGGCTACTTTCGGGACGGTGAAGAAGCGAATGATAACGTGGGGTAGACCGGCAGTACCGACCATCAGCGACAGGGTAAACAGCACCATGTTGAGTTTGTTGTCCACATCGGCGGTGTAGTCGCGGAAGCCAAGTGCGCTAACCACGTCATCCAATTTAGCCAGCAGCGGAATGCCGGATTCAGTATGCGTGCTGAACATACCGAACATCGGAATCGGGTTGCCGGTTAGTTGGAAGGCAATAAACACCGCAGGAATGGTGTAAGCGATGATTAGCACGATGTACTGGGCTACCTGGGTATAGGTAATGCCTTTCATACCACCAAATACGGCGTAGAGGAAAACGATCAGTGCGGCTAACCAAATACCCCAGGTGTTGCTGACTTCAAGGAAGCGAGAGAACGCTACGCCCGCACCGGTCATTTGACCGATAACGTAGGTAACCGACGCCACAATCAAGCAGACGATAGCCACTAAGCGAGCGGTGTTGCTGTAGAAGCGGTCGCCGATAAAGTCAGGCACGGTGAACTTACCAAACTTACGCAGGTAAGGTGCTAGCAGCATCGCGAGGATAACGTAGCCACCAGTCCAGCCCATCAGGAAAGTAGAGTTGGCGTAGCCGCCTGAGGCTAGCAGGCCCGCCATGGAAATGAACGATGCAGCTGACATCCAGTCCGCTGCGGTGGCCATGCCATTGGTGATCGGGTGAACCCCGCCCCCCGCGACATAGAAGTCTTTCGTTGAGCCGGCGCGCGCCCAAATCGCAATGCCTATATACAAGGCAAAAGAGGCGCCGACGAACAGTAAGTTAATTGCAAACTGGCTCATACCGGCTTACTCCCCAAGGCCAAATTTTTGATCGAGCTTGTTCATCTTCCAGGCATAGAAGAAGATCAGCACGATAAACGTTAGGATTGAGCCCTGTTGTGCAAACCAGAAGCCAAGATCGGTACCGCCAACCGGAATACCGGCGAGCAGCGGGCGAAAAAGGATAGCGCATCCGTAAGAAACAAATGCCCAAACAGCCAGGCATCCGAAAATTAAGCGGACGTTTGCTTTCCAGTATTCAGCAGCGTTGGTTTTGTCATCTGCCATTGTGTTGCTCTCCACTTGTGATTTTTAAGGTTGGGAAAGTTCACGAGGAATAGCGTGTGACCCATCAGGGCAATCGCACGTCTAAAGCCACCCTATCGATAGGAGTGGTGAGTCAGCTTCTGTTAGCACATCACCTTATTATTCGATATGAAATGTCGAGTTAGTTAGTGACGTGCGATTACCCTGCATGACTCATTGTTAATACTGGGCAATAAACGTCAAAAAATAAATCCCAGACTTTGGTATCAATAAACGACGAATTGGCTTTTTGTAAGATGCATGTTATTGAAAATACGAGTTTTTAGAGGCTGTTTAAGCGAATTTTGTAGGCGTTTGAAGAGCTATAGGACGATAGTCTAGTGAGCAAATAAAAGCAGTTATTGGCTACTTTAAATACATGTCCTGGGTTTTGCCGGAAGCACGGTTAGTAAGTGTCGATACTTTGGTCGTGTATCAAAAGTCGCTTCGACTTTAGCGTGATAGCTAAAGGTATAACAAGGTTATACTTGCTACTTGGGAAGTGAATCCTTTATACCCGTACAGCCACCTTCATATAATAATCGATAACAGTTTTTTTGAAGCGCTGGTGTGGGCCAATTTATGTGGGCCAGTATCGAGTCACGACGTTTATTTATTTTTGCTTATGTCTGCTAGCGCGCCTTAAGACACAACCCGGTTAGTCGCAGCCTGTTTAATGAGGTTATACCCCATGGTCGATGTGGATCTATCCCAACTGCCGTTTACGCTCCTTGACGATGAGGGGCGTGACCATATTCGTCGTGGCATTGACCTGGCCTATTTTGATCGTGACGAAATCATTTTAGAGACTGGCCAAGCGGGTGAGTTCGTTTATCTGATCCATAAAGGCGAAGTGGCGGAAATCGATCCTACATTGCCCTCATCTACCGCGCGTATTGGTCACTACACGGCAGGGGACCTGTTTGGCGCGATCAGTATTCTCAACGGTAAAAGCCGCTACCGCTTTAAGGCTGAACAGGAGTGCCTGTGTTACCTAATGCCTAAAGCACTGTTTCAGCAGCTGTGTCGCCACTATCCTGATTTCAGCAGTTTTTTTCGCCAATCGCTGACCCATAAGGCGCGCCTGATGACCGAAAAGCGCGCCGAAGGTGGCGTCACCATGGCAGGCTTTATGCTGGCCAAGGTAAGCGAGTGCATGCGTGCGCCACTGCTGATGGCAGCGACGACCGATATCGCTAGCGCTGTAAAACAGCTCAACGAAAGTCACGCCGACAGCCTGCTGGTGTCGACCCAGGACGACACCCTCGGCATGGTGACCAAAACCGATCTGCTCAACGCCTTAGTGCTAAAGGGCAGCGCGGTAACATCATCGGTGGATAAGATCGCCCATTTTAACTTGGTGACCGTCGCACCGGATCAGTACTTATTTGAAGTATTGGTGCTGATGACCCGCCATAAAGTGGCGCGGGTGGTAGTGATGGAGCAAAACGTCTTGAAAGGCGTTGTAGAGCTCACCGACGTGCTTAGCTACTTCTCAAGCCGCAGCTATGTGGTGAGCCTGCAGATCGAGCAGGCGACCAACTTAGAGTCGCTTTCAGCTGCCAGTCAGCGCACCCCGGAGCTGGTCAAAGCGCTGATGGCCCAGGGCGTTAAGCTGCGCTTTGCGATGGATCTGCTTGCGGCACTAAACGGCCGTATTATTAGCAAGGCCTGGGAGTTCACTGTCGATAAGCGCTATCACGAGCAGAGCTGCATGATGGTGATGGGCAGCGAAGGGCGCGGTGAGCAGATTCTAAAAACGGATCAGGATAACGGCTTGATTCTTGCCGATGAAACCCAGTGGCCTGATCTTGCCAGCCATATGCAAACGCTCACCGATACCCTGATTCAGCTTGGTTACCCGCCGTGCCCCGGCAACATTATGGTGTCTAACCCCGCGTGGGTGGCCACGGTATCCCAATGGAAAGGTAATATTGCCAAGTGGGCCAGGGAGCGTGATGGCGATAGCCTGATGAAGCTGGCCATTATGCTCGATGCTCATGGCGTGGCGGGCAACCCGAGCTTGCTTGAGAGCGTGCGCGATGAGCTGTTTGAACGCTGCTCGGGCGATGAGCTGCTGCTTTCCTATTTTGCCCGCACGGCGCTGCGCTTTTCGACGCCGCTGACGCTGTTTGGTTCGCTGAAAAAGCCTCAGCACGGTATCGATATCAAGAAAGGCGGTATTTTCCCTATCGTGCACGGTGTCCGCACCATGGCGCTTGAGCGGCGCATCAAAGCCACCTCGACGTTTGATCGCTTGGATGCCCTGGTTACTGACGGCCGGTTGGATCGCCGTTTTGCCGATGACCTGGGCGAAGCGTTGGCGCTTTTTTCTGAGCTGCGCCTCAAGCAGCAGCTAAGTACGCTGGAAACTTCTGCGGATGCGAAAGAAACTAACGCCCAAAGCAGCAGACGCGCTAACCGTGTCGTGGTGCAGAACCTCTCTTCCCTGGAGCGCGACCTACTGCGCGAAGCGATGCATATTGTCAAAGACTTTAAGCAGCGGCTTTCCCACCGTTACCATTTGGAGTATTCGTGAGCGGAATGCGGCTGTTAGATCGACATGTGACGCTATTTAGCGGCTCGCTGCGCACCTTGTTAAGGCGTGAAAGTGACCGGCGTCGTTGTGCAGACTCCCCCTATGCCTGGCTGTTTCAGCCCTATATGGGCGAAGAGCTGGTGGCGCTCGCCTGCACCGCAACGCCCACGCAATCATCACCTGTGATCAGCGTGGCGGCAGTGGTGCTGAGCCATCAGCAGGTGCATACCAGCCGCGCTTTTGTGATCACCCTTGGCAGCGCGAAGCAGCCCGCGAGCGCAACGCTGCGCCGTCATCACTTGCTGTGCGAGGCGGGGGAGATACTGCCACCAAACAGTGATAACTTGAGCGCGCTAGTAGAATTTATCGGCAATCGGCCCATCGTTGGCTGGCAGTTAGAGAAGCGCATTGGAGCATTGAATGCACTACTCAGTAAGCGGCTGAATTTTGCCCTGCCCAACGCCCAGGTCGATGTGGCAAAACTGCATCAGCGCCAACTGCGCCGTTTGCACCCGGAGGTCGAAGCGCCCAGCAGCTTCGCCCAGGCGTTGGCATGCTGGCAAGTACCCGTCATGGGCATGCAGAGTGTGCTTGGAGAGGCCACCGCCAGCGCACTGCTGTATATGCGCCTGCAGCGTATTATGGCGCAGGTGGCATAGTAGTCTCTTTCGTCGTGGCGAGGACAGCTTTCCGCGAGGGCGCTGTGAACCCCTCCCTGGGCGCTACTTTTGTCATCCATGACAAAAGACCCTCGCTCCAAGCTGCCCTCGCACCGAGGTATGGTGCAGCGGTCAAAATAGTCACTTCCAATTGCGATATCTTGTGTGGCTACGTCTGATTAGTTGGGTCAGGCGGTGAGTGTTGTTAGAATAGTTATTACTTTTTTCTCTCACGCCTTCTACCCTCGGCAGTGCTTATACCATGCAAACTCTTGATCACTTTGATCCTGCTCACCTTGATACGGTTGGAGCCACCCCAGCTAACGCTGAGCACGACCAGCCTGAGCTGGCTGATGCGAAGCAGAAGCGTGAATTTAACAAGCTGCAAAAGCGTCTGCGCCGAGAAGTGGGCAATGCGATCATTGATTACCAAATGATCAATGAAGGTGATCGCGTAATGGTCTGCCTCTCCGGTGGAAAGGACAGCTACACGATGCTGGAGATTTTGCGCAATTTGCAGCGCAATGCGCCGGTCAATTTTTCGCTGGTAGCGGTCAATCTGGATCAAAAACAGCCGGGTTTTCCCGAGCACGTATTGCCTGCGTATCTGGATAAGCAGGGCGTGGAGTACCACATTGTCGAGCGCGATACTTACTCGGTGGTAAAAGAGAAAACCCCGGAAGGTAAAACCACCTGCGCGCTTTGTTCACGGCTGCGGCGCGGCTCGTTGTATGGCTTTGCCGAAGAGATTGGCGCCAATAAGATAGCCCTGGGCCATCACCGGGAAGATATTCTCGAAACGCTGTTTCTCAATATGTTCTTTGGCGGCAACCTGAAAGCGATGCCGCCAAAGCTGCTATCCGATGATGGGAAGAATATCGTTATTCGGCCGTTGGCCTACTGCAAAGAGGCGGATATCGCCGAGTTTTCGCGGCTGATGGCGTTTCCGATTATTCCCTGCAACCTGTGCGGTTCACAGCCTAATATGCAGCGTCAGGTGGTCAAAGAGATGCTTGCCGAGTGGGACAAAAAGTTTCCTGGCCGTCTGGAGAGCATGTTCAAGGCCGTCACCAACATTGCCCCTTCCCAGTTGGCCGACCGCAGCCTGTTCGATTTTGAAGGCCTTGAGGCCAAGCAAGCAGAGCTACTGGCGGGGCGTATCCAAGCCTTTAACGTCAGCTAACTGTTTGCTCTTCCTCTTCGGCGAGGGTAATCAAGCGCGGCATATCGAGAATGTTGACCTCTCGCCCTGAGACCGCCACCACACTCTGCTGCTGAAAGCGGCTTAGTATGCGGCTGACCGTTTCCACCGCTAAGCCCAGGTAGTTGCCGATATCAGCCCTGGGCATTGAAAGGCGAAAGCTGTAAGGCGAGTAGCCCCGGCGACGAAAACGATCTGAGAGGGTAATCAAAAAACTTGCCAGCCGCTGATCGGCGGTTTTACGCGAAAGTAGCCGCATCATACGCCGGTCATCGCGCAACTCTTTGCTCATGCTGCGATAAAGCTGGCCACGCAGTTCGGGCAGCTCCTCCGAGAGTAAGTCCAGGCGGTCAAAAGGAATCTCGCAGACGGTGGTCGTTTCCAGGGCGATAACGCTACCGGGGTAATGCTCTTCGTCAATGCCATCCAACCCCACCAATTCACTGGGCAGGTAGAAATTGGTCAACTGCTCGCTGCCGTTACCTTCGGCGGTGATCTGTTTCAAACTGCCCGAACGGACTGCGTAAACGCTGGTAAAGGTGTCGCCCTGACGAAACAGCGGTTCGCCTTTTTTCAGCGGCGCGCGACGACGAATAATGGCGTCAAACTGCCCCACGTCGTCCAGCTCAAGGGCAAGTGGCAGGCACAGTGAGCTCAAACTGCAGGTTTGGCAGCGAGCTTCATGGAGTAGCGAGCGCCGACGGCTCATGGGTTCCAACATGCTTTGCTCCTTGAGAGGGTCCCGCTTATCAATTAGAAAATCCTTACTTATTATAGTCGCTTTAGCATGCCTGCAATAAGGTGATTAAACAATCTTAGAATACTGTTGTCCCGTTTGCCCGGAAAGATGGGTATCAAACGCCATTGCTATATGGCGAATCAGCAGTCGACCCATTGGCGTTGCGTTAAGCTGGTCGCCGCTGCGTGCCAGCAGGCCATCTTGCTCGGCGCTTTGCAGGCGCTCAAGCGCAGGCGCAAAGTAGCGGGGGGCATCAATGTTCCAGCGCTGGCTAACGGCGGTCAGATCAATGCCCATATCGCACATCAGCCGCTCAATCACATCCCGGCGGATCAGGTCGTCATCACTTAAGCGTATGCCACGCACGGTGGCAAGCTGCCCCTGATCCAGCGCCGCTTCGTAGCGGGCCAGATCGCTAGGATTCTGCGCATAGACGTCATCAATACGGGAAATCGCCGATACGCCAAGCCCGATTAAGTCGCACTGAGCATGGCTGGAGTAGCCCTGGAAGTTGCGCTGCAGCGAGCCTTCGCGCTGGGCAATAGCCAGGCTATCGTCAGGGCGGGCAAAGTGATCCATACCGATATGCACATAGCCAGCTGCGGTGAGCATTTCGATGGTGGTGCGCAGAATCGCTAGCTTCTCTTCTCCGCCTGGCAAGTCATCGACATTAATGCGCCGCTGCGGGGCAAAACGCTCGGGCATATGCGCGTAATTAAACACAGAAAGGCGCGCCGGGTTGAGCTCGATCACCTGGCGTAGGGTGTTGGCAAAGCTCTTTTCAGTCTGAAATGGCAAGCCATAAATTAGGTCGAGATTGAGCGAGCGAAAGCCCAGGCGATGCGCCTCCTCCATCAGCGTTTCGGTAAGTACCCGAGGCTGAATACGGTTAATCGCTTTCTGCACCAGCGGGCTTAAATCCTGCACGCCCAGGCTGATGCGATTAAAGCCGAGGGATTCGAGATGGCGCAGCGTAAACACATCCGCTTCGCGAGGATCTATTTCAATTGCGTAATCGCGATCAGCAGACGATGAAAGACCAAAACGTGCATCCAGTCGATCAATCAGGTCGCCCATCTGGTTCAAACTGAGAAATGTCGGCGTGCCGCCGCCCCAATGCAACTGCTCCACCGGTCGTGATGTATCCAAGTGGCGTGCGGTCAGCACCATTTCACGGTCAAGCCGGGCTATATAGGGCTCGGCAAGGGCAGTGTTTTTGGTAGCGATTTTATTACACGCGCAGTAGAAGCAGATCTTGCGGCAGAAGGGCACATGAACGTACAGAGAGAGCGGACGCTTACTGGCATTGCTACGCTCCAATGCCTGGGTCAGGTCGCCAGGGGTAAATTGGTCGTGAAACGACAGCGCCGTGGGGTAGGAGGTGTAGCGTGGGCCGTTGGTGTCGTAGCGACGCAGTAACGCTTCGTCCCACACCGGCTGCATAGGGGCTGCGGCAGCAGCGGGTGCAAGAGGTAAGGCAGCAGGGGTATGAACGGGCATGAAGGGGCGCTCCGACGTTAGGAAATGCCGCTAGCCTAACCCGTGGTTAGGAGGTAAATGTTGAGCCACGTCATGCTATTAGAGGTTGTGTACCGAAAGCGTCCACAGTTGCCACAGTGCAAAAGCGATAATTGTCAGCGCTGCCACGCTGCGGGTCGCGGGGTGACGTATCAAATGGCTGAGCTGGCGGGCAGCCAGGCCAGTGGCAAGCAGCGCAGGTAGGGTGCCAAGCCCAAAGGCGCCCATGAGTAGAGCGCCCTGAAGCGGGTCGGCAATCGCTAAGCTCCAGGCCAACATGGAGTAGACCAACCCGCAGGGGAGCCAGCCCCAGAGCGCTCCCAGGGCGAAGGCTTGGGGAATATGCACTACGGGCATCAAGCGACGCCCCACGGGTTCGATAAAGCGCCATAGTCGCCGGCCAACGGCCTCCACTTTGAGCAGCCCTTTCCACCAGTTGGCGATATACAGTGCCATTAAGATCAGCATCAGTGCGGCAAATACCTGGAGTAGCAGGCGTGCCGTAGCAGAAAGGGAAAACAGCGTGCCTAGCAGTGCCACCAGCGCGCCTGCGCTCATATAGCTAACAATGCGGCCTGTGTTGTAGCTGAGCAGCAGGCCTCCCATGCGCGCCGGATGACGCATGCTGGGGGGGACTGCAAAGGTGAGCGCGCTCATAATGCCGCCACACATACCAATGCAGTGGGCGCCGCCCATCAAGCCAAACACAAACGCCGCCATTAGCGGCGGCAGATCAAGCCCCGTTGGATTCATGGCCGAGGCTCTTGGTCGTCGGGTGTGTCTGCCGCTGATGGTTCGGAAGATTTTTGCTTTGCCTGCTGATGCTGGCGGCGCTGCTCAGGGCTAAGATCGTTTTCATCCTCATCAAATAGAATGCGGTGCGCTGGGCCTTCTAGGTCATCGAACTGATCATTTTTCACCGCCCAGAAAAACGCCCAGACGGCGAGGCCCAGCAAAATCAGGGAAAGCGGGATCAGCAGATAAAGAATCGTCATGCGGCCACCGGTGTTGAGGTGTCGAGCGTTGGCGCGGGCTGAGGTCGCCAGCGCGACAGTCGCAGGGCATTACCCACCACTACTAGCGAGCTAAGCGACATTCCAATTGCAGCTAGCCAGGGCGGCACCAGACCCATTGCCGCCAGCGGCAGCGCCGAAAAGTTGTAGCACACTGACCAAATCATGTTCTGGCGCATGATACGCCGGGTGGCGCGGGAAATCTCGATGGCCTCAAAAATCCGCATCAGACGTGGGCTGAGCAGCACTGCGTCGGCGCGGGTGCGGGCTAGATCCGTTGCGCCATTCATGGCAATCGCCACATCGGCACCGGCTAACACCGGCACGTCGTTAATGCCGTCACCAATCATCACCACGGTTTCGCCTGCGGCTTGGAGCTCTTTCATCCGGGCTAGCTTGCCTTCCGGGCTGGTGCCCGCATGCCAGGTGGTAATATCAAGTTGGTTGGCCAAGCTTTCCACGGCATCCTGGGTATCGCCAGAGAGCAGTTCAACGCTTAACCCCAGGGCCTGGAGGGCTTTGATCGTTGCCGCAGCATCATCGCGGACGCCGTCGTGCAGGCCAAACCAGGCGCGGGGCGCACCGTTTTCGCTAAGCAGCAGCCACTGGCCTTTGGCAGGCGCCGCTATGACGTCATCCACGGCGCCATCTATTGCGCTATCCATTGCAAACCTGGGCTTGCCCAACCGCCAACGAGCGCCGTTTAGGCTCCCTTCGAGCCCTTGCCCGGTGTGGCTGTGAATATCTTTGGCTTGCAGGGTCGCATCCCGGAACGGCCTAAAGGCGCGGGCGATCGGGTGTTCCGAGTGGGCCTCAAGGGCGGCGGCAATGGCCCGTGCATGCTCGGCGGTTAATTCACCAAAGGGCTGGGTTTGGGTAAGGTGCATTTCGCCGCGGGTCAGGGTGCCGGTTTTATCAAAAATCACCCGGGTAACGTTAGAGAGCGTCTCCATGGCATCGGCGCGGGTGATCAAGACACCGCGCTTTCGCAGTTGGCCATGGCCAGCTGCCAGTGCCGCGGGAGTGGCCAGCGCCAAGGCACAGGGGCAGGTCACCACTAGCACCGAAAGTAGTACCCAGAGCATCCGTGAAGGGTCGATAAACCACCAGGCGAGGGTCACGCAAGCCGTTACTACCAGCAGGCGCAGCACGAATAGGTGCGCCATGCGCGCAGCCATCTGGGCCAGCCGTGGGCGGCTGGCAAAGGCACGGTCGGTAAGATCGACGATACCCGCTACACGGGCATCGCGCCCTGCGTGGGTAACCCTTATCACCAGCGGGTTTTCCATGTTTTGGCTACCGCCGGTAATGCGGTCGCCCACTCGGCGGGTGACTGGTAGGTATTCGCCGGTCAGCATTGATTCGTCCAGGCTCGATTCACCCTCCTCGATGATGCCATCGGCAGGCACGCCATGGCCGGGCTTGATCAATACGCGATCGCCGGGAGTGAGTTCGCTGGCGGGCAGAATGCGCTCGCTGCCGTCACTTTCCAGCCGTGTGGCCGAAATCGGCAGCACGCCGCTCAGCGCATTGCCGCTATGCCCGCTGCGGCGCCTGGCGCGACTCTCCACGTAGCGGCCAAACAGCAAAAAGAAGGTGAACATGGTCACTGAGTCAAAATAGACCTCGCCCACGTCAAACAGCACCGCATAGCTGCTGGCAAGATACGCCCCGCCGATTGCCATTGACACCGGCACATCCATGCCCAGTACGCCGGTGCGCAAGTCGCGCAGGGCGTTGCGGAAAAACGGCTGGGCGGAGAAAAACACCACTGGCGTGGCCAGGGCAAAGGAGAGCCAGTGGAACAGTGCGTAGAAGTCTTCGCTGATTTCACCGGGGCCGGAGACATAGATCGGGATCGAGAACATCATCACCTGCATCATGCCGACGGCGGCAATAATCAGCCGACGTACGTTCATGCGCTCTTCATGCTGCAGGCGCGCCTGGGCCTGGTCTGGCTCGTAGGGCTGGGCCTCGTAGCCAATCGCGGCCAGTTCGGCCAGCAGTTGCGAAAGCTCCAGCTGCTGAGGATCCCAGCTCACCCGCAGGCGGTGGTGAGTTAAGTTCACTGCGCTGGTGGCAATTCCCGTTAAGGCATTCAGGCGGTGCTCGATCAGCCAGGCGCAGGCAGCACAGGTAATGCCTTCGATGGCGAGGGTCGCTTTGACGTTGCCCTCATCGCCGTCGGGGTGAACAAACTGTGCCTGAAGTCCGGGGTCGTCAAACACCGACCAGGTATCGGCTTTGGCAGCCTGATGTTCATCAGGGCGTTCGGGCAGTTCGGTACGGTAGCGGTAGTAGCTTTCAAGGCCCCCATCCACGATGGCATGGGCCACCGCTTCGCAGCCAGGGCAGCAGAGCGGATGGGCATGATCATCAAGGGTAATCGACCAGGGAGCCCCAGCAGGCGCCGGGTTACCACAGTGATAGCAGGGCGCGGCGTTGCTCATTCGCTTGCTTTGCGTCCTCCCGGCAGTAGTGTGACGCTGTCTTCATCGGGGAATGTGGCTTCACCGGTAAGGCGCCAATCGGCATTTTCCAGCGCGGGCTGAATCTGCAGATACCAGCGGTAACGCAGGTTGTCAGGGCCTTGTGTGATATAGCGGCCGTCACGGACATGCTCAAGTACGAAGGATTGATCACGATCATCTTCGGTAGGGAAGATAAAATCCAAATAGAGTTTGTCGGGACGCGCATCGCCGCTTAAATCAATCACGATATCGCTGGTAAGCGGATCAAGGCGTAAATCTGCGCTTAGGTTTAACTCTCTGGCACGGTCTTGCTTGGCAAGCACCATATTGATGGCTTTGCCATGCTTGTAATAATCCTCCTGAACAACCATGCCATCGAAGCTTTTAACCGACATAACGGCAAAGGTAATACTAAACATAATGGATGAGAGCAGAATGCCGATTAAAAACCACGGCCAAAACTGCTTATACCAAGGCGTCACCTTATCGCCAGAGGGTAGGGATGACATAGTTGCTTATCTCCTAATATTGCCCAGGAAGCTGGTTTCGCGCTCGATACGAATATCCGCATCCTGTTGAGCCTGCAGCGTGAATACAATGGGGTGGCTGGGTTGCTGTAAATCGTCGGGATCGGCGGTCACGGTGACGGCTTCGAAGCGCGACTCCCCCGCGGGTACGCTAATAGTACTGCTGTCTAGAGTGAGGCTGGGCAATCCAGCAACGCTTAGCTGGTAGGTGTGGTCTTGATCATCCAGGTTGCGAATGGTCAGGCTAAATACATTGCTAATCTGACCGTCGCGGGTCATTTGGTAGAGCTGGGTGCGCTCGCGCTCAGCATCAAAATTGAGCGGCATACGGTCGTTAATGGCCCAGGCAAAGGTGCCCACCATCAGCACCAGGGCGGCGAAATAACCGAGCAGGCGTGGGCGCATGATATGGCTCTTTTTGCCCTTCAGGGCATTTTCGGTGGTGTAGCGCACCAAGCCCCGCGGGTAGCCCATTTTATCCATCACGCTATCGCAGGCATCGATACAGGCGGCGCAGGTAATACACTCGTACTGCAGTCCATCGCGGATATCGATGCCGGTAGGACAGACCTGCACGCAAAGGTCACAATCGATACAGTCGCCATAGCCTGCCTCGCGGGCTTCTAAATGGCTTAGGTTTTTTTTGCGATGACCACGGGGTTCGCCACGTGATTCATCGTAGGAGACGATCAATGTGTCGCGGTCAAACATGACCGATTGGAAACGCGCATAGGGGCACATGTAGATGCACACCTGTTCGCGCAGCCAGCCCGCGTTGAGGTAAGTAAATACCAGGAAAAAACCAACCCAGAAGTAGGACCAGCCGTGAGCTTCAAGGGTGGGGAGCTCTGTCACTAAATCACGAATCGGCGTGAAGTAACCCACAAAGGTAATGCCGGTGGCGAGGGCAATGAGCAGCCAGGCCGTGTGTTTAGCCCCCTTGCGCCAAGCTTTGTCGGCGGTCATCGGTTGGTTATCGAGTTTGATGCGCCGATTGCGCGAGCCCTCGATACGGTGTTCAAGCCAAATGAATAGAAATGTCCAAACGCTTTGCGGACAGGTGTAGCCACACCAGACCCGACCCGCAAAAACGGTAATAAAAAATAGCCCAAAGGCGCAGATAATCAGCAGCCATGACAGCAGGATGAACTCCTGCGGGTAAAAGGTGGCGCTAAAAATATGGAATTCACGGTTAGGCAGGTCGAATAGAATTAACGGCCGACCACCGATGTTAATCCACGGTAAAAGAAAAAATGCCAGCATTAACGCCCAGTTGGCACTGCGCCGTAGCTTTTGGAAAACGCCTTTAATTTCGCGCACGTAAATGTGTCGCCGCTTGGCGTACATTTCTTGGGTAACCGTTTCAGAGGGAACGTGATGTCCCACCGGATTCGGCGTGACGTCTTGGCTTGGTATCTTTTCCATGGCGATATTCCCGGCTCAGAAGGCAGGAGAGGTGGCACCTTTCTTCAACTAGACGAAATGCTCAATTAAAGGAAGTGCTTTGTTAAATATGATGCTTAGTCGCGGTCTAGGTGTTTCGTTAATATTGTATCGGGTTGGGTATAAAGAAAGGGTGCGGTTTGGGGCCGCACCCTTGCTTGGCTAGCGTTGCTGACGGTAACTGCTATCTGTCAGCGGTCAATCAGTCCGCTAAGCGCAGGCTATACACATAGGCGGCAACCAGATGAACACGCTCTTCACCAATATAGGCCGCTTGCGCAGGCATATGACCGTTACGGCCGTTACGCAGCGTTTGACGGATAGAGTCCCCGACTTCCTGGCCGGGTGCCAAATAAAGCCAAGTGTTATCGGTCAGGTTGGGTGCGCCGAGAGCCGTGTTACCCGTGCCGCTGGGGCCGTGGCAGGCAGCACACACCGCCATAAAGGTGCTTTCGCCCTGTTCAGCCTGCGCCTCGTCATGTTCTTCATTAGACAGCGAAAGTACGTATTGCGTCAGGTTCTCAATATTCTCCTGACCCAGTTGCTGCCAGGAGGGCATTAGGCCGTTACGGCCATTATTGAGAGTGGTCAAAATATTTTCTGGCTCACCGCCGTATAGCCAATCGTCGTCGGTCAGGTTGGGAAAGCCATAACCGCCCTGAGCGTTGGAGCCGTGACACACCGCACAGTTGTTCTGGTAAACACGCTCGGCAACCTGCATCGCCTCCGGATCTTCGGCAAGCTCAGGAATGGGTACTTCCTGGTACTGGGCAAAAATAGGTGTGAAGCGCTCTTCGGCTTGAGCCACTTCCTCTTCCCATTGACCCTCTTGCGACCAACCAAAGATACCTGCGTAGTTGCCCAGGCCGGGATAGAGTACCAAATAGACCAGTGCAAAAATTACTGTTATGACGAAAAGCTGGAACCACCACTTTGGCAGCGGGTTGTCATACTCTTCGATGCCATCGGCGGCGTGGCCGGTGGTTTCAACGTTACCGTCCGCGTCAGGCGTTTTATCGGTACGACGGTTGGCCAGCAGTATCCATACGCTCAGCGCAATCGTGCCCAGCGTAATGATAATGATCCAGGCGCTCCAGAAGCCGGATAGGGAGTCACCCCATAGATTACTCATATATTCTTATCTCCCCTGTCGTCGCGGGAATGCGCTTCGCTGTCGCGTTCACGCGAAGCGTGCTTGTCACTGGTCGGTTGCTCATCGTCGTCTGCAAAGGGCAAATTAGCCGCTTCGTCGAAATCTGGCTTGCGTCGCTTGGAGTACGCCCAGAGGGCAATACCGATAAACGCGAAAATCAAGATCAGCGTGATGAGACCGCGAAAAGTTCCCGTATCCATAACTTAGCGAGTGCCCTCGAGTACGGTTCCGAGCTGCTGTAAGTACGCGACCAGGGCCGTGATTTCCTGGGTGCCGCGTACGTCGTCAGTAGCGTTGGCGATATCTTCGTCGGTATAGGGCACGCCCAGTTGACGCAGCGTACGCATCTTTTGGGGAGTGGCATCACCATCGAGGGTGTTTTCAAACAGCCAGGGGTAAGCCGGCATTACCGATTCAGGGACTACATCCCGGGGGTTGTAGAGGTGAGCACGGTGCCAGTCATCGCTATAGCGGCCGCCAACACGCGCCAGGTCTGGACCGGTGCGCTTGGAGCCCCATAGGAAGTTGTGCTCATATACCTGCTCGCCCGCCACATTGTAGTGGCCATAGCGCTCGGTTTCCGCACGGAACGGGCGCACCATTTGCGAGTGACAGCCCACGCAACCTTCGCGGCGATAGATGTCACGGCCTTCCAGCTCCAGGGCTGACAGCGGCTCCAGGCCTTCAACCGGCTCGGTGGTCTGCTTCTGGAAAAACAGTGGAACCACCTCCGCCAAGCCGCCGAAACTGATCACGACAAGGATCAACACGGCAAGCAGGCCAACGTTCTTTTCGACAATCTCGTGTTTCATTGGTCTCAACTTCCCCGGTTTAAGCAGCTTGTGGCGCTGAATGGCTGATGGCCTCACGACGCTTAACGGTCATGTAAACGTTGAACGCCATGATCAGCATGCCGGTGACCCAGAAGAGGCCGCCGATTAAGCGAACAAAGTAGCCCGGTGCGCTGGCTTCAACGGCTTCAACAAAGGTGTACATCAAGGTGCCGTCAGGGTTGATCGCACGCCACATCAAGCCTTGCAGAATACCGTTAACCCACATGGAGGCGATGTATAGCACGGTTCCGATCGTGGCCAGCCAGAAGTGCACGGCGATCAGGTTGATCGAGTACATTTCAGTGCGACCAAAGACGCGCGGAATCAGGTGATACATCGAGCCGATGGTGATCATCGCTACCCAACCGAGCGCACCAGAGTGAACGTGACCAATGGTCCAGTCAGTGTAGTGCGAAAGCGCGTTGACGGTCTTAATCGCCATCATAGGGCCTTCAAAGGTAGACATGCCGTAGAACGACAGAGCAACCACCAAGAAGCGTAGCGTGGGGTCCGTGCGCAGCTTATGCCAAGCTCCTGACAGGGTCATCATGCCGTTGATCATGCCACCCCAGGAGGGAGCCAGCAGGATGATCGACATAACCATACCCAGCGACTGTGCCCAGTTCGGCAGCGCTGTGTAGTGCAGGTGGTGAGGGCCTGCCCACATGTAGATCATGATCAATGCCCAGAAGTGGACGATTGAAAGACGGTAGGAGTAGATCGGACGCTCAGCCTGCTTCGGCACGAAGTAGTACATCATGCCCAGGAAGCCTGCAGTTAGGAAGAAGCCTACCGCGTTGTGTCCATACCACCACTGCACCATCGCGTCCACTGCTCCGGCATAGATCGAGGTGGAGTACATGGGGGTCACTGGGATGGCCGCGTTGTTGACGATATGCAGCACCGCAACGGTCAAAATAAACGCCGCGAAGAACCAGTTCGCTACATAAATGTGCGACGTGGTGCGTTTTTTGATCGTCATTAGGAACACAATGGCGTAGCTGATCCATACGACCGCGATCAAAATATTGATCGGCCACTCAAGCTCAGCGTACTCCTTGGTCGTGGTGTAGCCCATGGGCAGGGACACTACCGCTGAGATAATGACCGCTTGCCAGCCCCAAAAGGTAAAGGCCGCTAACTTGTCAGAGAAAAGCCGTGTCTGACAGGTACGCTGGACAACGTAGTACGACGTGGCAAAGAGCGCCGAACCGCCAAAGGCGAAAATTACGGCGTTAGTGTGTAACGGACGCAGGCGCCCAAAGCTAGTCCAAGGTAGGCCAAGGTTCAGTTGCGGCCAAACCAGTTGCGAGGCGAGGATGACACCCACTGTCATTCCCACAATGCCCCACACAACGGTCATAATCGCGAACTGCCGAACCACCTTGTAGTTGTAGGTCGGGTGTTCAAATGCTGTGCTCATGTCATGTTCCCATCGAACGCGGTTAGGGGGTAACCCGTGGCATTTTGCACGGGTGCGACCACCCGCTTGATGATGCAGGTCAAGATCCGACCAAGATTCTAGCGCAGCCAGGGCTTAACCTGAACACACCAATTGGTTAAAGACTGAATTATCAGGAGCGATAGGTGTCACATTACGTTTTGTCTGGGTATATCGAGGTGCCTCCCAAGGGGTTAAAAGAGGCGCTTAAGCGCCAGCCAAATGGCGCCTTTCTGGTGCAGGGCATGGGGCCGTTAACTGTTCATGGTCACGCCAAGCTAGGTCGGTTGCTGTTTGCCCATGGCGCAGGGGCTGGTCAGCAGTCACCCTTCATGCGTCAATTTGTCACCTCGCTGGCGGCTCAGGGTGTTCAGGTTTTATGTATTGATTTCCCCTATATGCAGCAGATGCAGGAAACCGGCAAACGTCGACCGCCGCCGCCTATCGCCCAGACCCTTGATCAGTTTGCCCAATGGTATGCGCTACTTGCTGACCTATTTGACGAACCGCTATGGATTGGAGGCAAATCGATGGGCGGCCGAGTGGCGACCCTATTTGCCAGTGAACAGCCATGCAAGGGCACTGCGCCGGGTGTAGTGATAGCAGGTTACCCATTTCATCCTACTAAAGCGCCTGACAAGCTTCGTTTGGATCACTGGCCCAAGATTGCCTGCCCCATGCTGATTTTACAGGGTGAGCGTGATCCTTTCGGTACTCGAGACGAGGTAGCCGGCTATACACTGCCGCCAAACGCGCAGCTTGCTTGGCTGACGGATGGCGACCATGACTTTAAGCCGCGGCGATTTTCTGGCCTGACCCAAACGGTTTTGATTGACGAGGCTACCCAAGTTGCGGCATCCTTCGTCCGCGCTCATGGCACAGGCCTTACGTAAGAGAGTAACGCGCTGGTTTAGAATACGATTTTTAAACGCGGCATGTTGACATTCGGTAAGCCTTCTGTAGAATGCAGCGCCACGTGACCAGCGGGTGGTTAGCTCAGTTGGGAGAGCACCAGCCTTACAAGCTGGGGGTCACTGGTTCGAACCCAGTACCACCCACCATCTTAAGCTTTTGAAAGATGGTCTGGAAGTGTGAAAGTAGTACCTAGTACGACCTGTATTTGATGTGCATAACGGACCGGTAGTTCAGTCGGTTAGAATGCCGGCCTGTCACGCCGGAGGTCGCGAGTTCGAGTCTCGTCCGGTCCGCCATCATCAAATCAACGTCTGCTAATAGTTGTTATCGCAATTCGGACCGGTAGTTCAGTCGGTTAGAATGCCGGCCTGTCACGCCGGAGGTCGCGAGTTCGAGTCTCGTCCGGTCCGCCACGATAACTGCTAAGCTAAGCTGGTAAGAAAAAGTTGGTAAGCACAGCAATTACTTACCAATGGATTGGGTGGTTAGCTCAGTTGGGAGAGCACCAGCCTTACAAGCTGGGGGTCACTGGTTCGAACCCAGTACCACCCACCATCGTCTACCCTTTGGAAGCGCCTCTGAACCGCTTATAAATGTTAGCTTAGATGGTTGTTTTAAAAGTGCTTTAACGTGGACCGGTAGTTCAGTCGGTTAGAATGCCGGCCTGTCACGCCGGAGGTCGCGAGTTCGAGTCTCGTCCGGTCCGCCATTAAGCATTTGTCTTTGTAGTCATTTGAGTTATTAGCAATATATCGGCATTGGTCGAACGAATTCAAAAAAAGCCCGGATCATTGATCCGGGCTTTTTCGTAGTGCGCCAGGCATGGCGCGCAGCGCCTT
>NZ_JAINWD010000054.1:0-29479 GCF_021021315.1 Halomonas sp. IOP_14
TGTTTGTGATGCCCTATTCGGCGAACGGCAAACCACTCCAGGTGCAGGGCTTCTTGGGCGCCTTCGAACGTACCGCCGCCAAGCAGGCCGAGCGGCTACGCACCTTGGCCCGCTTTGATATCCCCCTGGTGGGTATCGACCCGGCGATGACGCTCACCTATCGCCAGGAGTACGTCAAAGCGCTAGGTAATGAGGCGGTGCCGGAGGTGCTGATGCTGCAGGAGTGGCTCATGACCCGCATCAATACGCTAGCGCACAACCAACTTAAGCTAACCGACCCCGGCTTTAAGCTGCTCTCCCACTGCACCGAGAAAACCAATGCACCGGGTAGCCCTAAAGCATGGCAGCAGGTATTTGCGGCGTTTGGGTTAGAGCTTGAGCTGATGGGCACCGGCTGCTGCGGTATGTCCGGCACCTATGGCCACGAAACCCGCAATGCCGCTACGTCCAAAACGATCTACGCCCAGTCGTGGCAGCCCCAGGTGGAGGCCGAAGAAAACACAGGCAAGCTATTGGCCACCGGCTATTCCTGCCGTAGCCAAGTGAAGCGTTACTCGGAACAATCATTACCGCACCCGCTTCAGGCACTGCTTGTGTGCCTAAAGCAAGCAGGTTAAAAGAACAGCCTTTTCAGCGCCAATCCCGGATCACTTTCGCGCATAAAGGCTTCGCCAACCAGAAAGCCGTTAACGTTATGATCGCGCATTAGCTCAACGTCATCGCGGGTATGAATACCCGATTCGGTAATCACCGTGACGTCCTCAGGAATGCGCGGCAGCAGATCCAGGGTGGTATTCAGGCTGGTTTCAAAGGTATGCAGATTACGGTTATTGATGCCGACCAGCTTTAGATCCAGTGCCAGGGCACGCTCAAGCTCGTTGGCGTCGTGCACCTCGACCAGCACATCCATACCCAACTGATTGGCCTGCTGATGCAGGTCGCGCAGTTGAGCATCATCCAGGGCGGCAACGATCAGCAGAATACAGTCCGAACCAATCGCCCGCGCTTCACAAACCTGATAGCCATGGGTGATAAAGTCCTTGCGAATCACCGGCAGCGTGCAGACGTCCCGAGCGGCAATTAGATAGTCTTCATGGCCCTGGAAAAAGTCGGCGTCGGTAAGCACAGAGAGACAGGCAGCACCGCCCTGGGCGTAGCTTTTGGCGATATCCGAGGGGTGAAATTCTTCGCGAATAACGCCTTTTGACGGTGAGGCTTTTTTCACCTCGGCGATAATCGCCGGATCACCCGTTGCGATGCGCGTATTAAGCGCCTCAATAAAGCCACGCGGGGTGCTCTGCTGCTCTCCTAACGCGAGCAAATCCGCCTCTGAAACGGCCTGACGGCGCTCTGCCACTTCCTGGTCTTTGCGAGCAAGAATGCGCGTTAAAATAGTCGGCGTTGCCTGTTGAGTCATGGTGGTCTCTTACTGTTTAAAAACGCTGGTGAAGTGCGAAAGCTCTCTAAGCTTCTCAAGCGGCAGTTTAGAAGCTTGCGCGTCCTGGGCTACCATCACACCCTCTTTTAACGTATCCGCAACGCCCGAACAGTAGAGCGCGGCCCCTGCATTTAGCGCGACCATATCGGCAGCGGCACCTTCACCGGAAAGCGCGGCCTTAACCAAGCGCAGGCTGTCTTCGGCGCTGGCGGCTTTCAGTGTTGCCAAGCTTTGGCGCTCAATACCCAGTTCTTCGGGTGTAATGGTGTACTGGGTAATCTCACCCGCTTTAAGCTCGGCTACCAAGGTGGGGCTGGCCAGAGATATCTCATCCAGACCGTCCTCGGAGTGAACGACCATCACATGGCGGCTACCCAAGGTTTGCAACACTTCCGCCATCAGCGGCACCAGCTCCTGCGCGTAAACACCCAGTACCTGATTGGGAGCACCAGCAGGATTGGTCAACGGGCCCAAAATATTAAACAGCGTGCGCACGCCCATTTCGCGGCGGGGGCCAATGGCATAGCGCATGGCCGGATGATGATTAGGCGCAAACATAAAACCTACACCCACCTGCTCGATACAGCGCGCTACCTGGTCAGGCTTGAGATCCAGGTAGATACCCGCCACATCGAACAGATCCGCACTACCCGATGAAGACGAAACGCTTCGGTTGCCATGTTTGGCCACATGGGCACCAGCGGCAGCGGCGACAAAACTGGCGGCGGTGGAAACGTTAAACAGGTTGGCACCATCGCCACCGGTGCCGACAATGTCCACAACGTTTTCAGCACTCAGTTCAACGCGCTTCATCAACTCGCGCATTACTTGAGCAGCGGCGCTAATTTCCTCGGCACTTTCACCTTTCATGGCGAGGCCTACTAACAGGCCACCAATTTGTGCATCGCTTGCATCGCCGGTCATAATCTGACGCATCAAAGCGTGCATGGCATCGAAAGAGAGGTCTTCGCGGCGCATCACCGCATTAATCGCATCTCGCATTTGCATGAGCAGAGGGGCCCCTAAAAGCGTGTGAAACCGGCTATCAGCCGCGTTTTAAAAAGTTGGCCAACAGCTCATGGCCTTGGCGGGTAAGAATCGACTCGGGGTGAAACTGCACCCCTTCAATATCCAACTCGCGGTGACGAAACCCCATGACTAAACCGGGGGTTACGTCGTCATCACCTGTCCAGGCAGTGATTTGTAAACAGTCGGGCAGGCTCGCTTTATCGACCACCAGGGAGTGATAGCGGGTAACCTCAACCGGGTTATCCAGCCCTTCAAACACGCCTTGGTTAGCATGCAGCACAGCGGAGGTTTTACCATGCATCACCTGCGGCGCGTGCACGACCTTGCCACCATACACTTGGCCAATCGCCTGATGGCCCAGGCAAACGCCTAAAATAGGCAGCTTGCCTGCAAAGTGTTTGATGGCGGTCATGGATATGCCCGCCTCGTTGGGAGTGCAGGGCCCAGGCGATACCACCAGGTGTGTCGGCGCCAGCATTTCGATCTGCTCAATGGTGATTTCGTCATTGAGGTGAGTGATGACTTCGGCACCAAGCTCACCCAGGTACTGGACAATGTTGAACGTGAAACTGTCATAATTGTCCAGCATCACCACTTTTTGCGCTGACTGTTCCTGTGATGGCTGTTTATGCACCGACTGAGCTTGCGCCATTGCCCCACTTACTCCGTTGTGTCATTTCGACCACAGATTAAACCGTGAATGGAGTGATGATACCGCAACCGAGCACTTCCTTGCAGGGGTTAAGTGTCAACCAGCCCCCTCCCCTTTAGACCACCAGCGCTATGGGCGATAAATCACAGCTTTGGGGATGCCACACCGATGCCGCGAATAAGAAACCGTTCAGCCAGTCATAAGGCACGCTATGCTTAGGAGTGTAATACTATT
The DNA here is from genome assembly GCF_021021315.1 of Halomonas sp. IOP_14. Taxonomy (NCBI): domain Bacteria; kingdom Pseudomonadati; phylum Pseudomonadota; class Gammaproteobacteria; order Oceanospirillales; family Halomonadaceae; genus Halomonas; species Halomonas sp. IOP_14. Next base: position 3,354 of record NZ_JAINWD010000054.1, read on the forward strand.
CAGCATAGTGGCACTTTTCACTTGAGGGAATCCTCCCTTGGGTAATACTTCTTGCGGCCTCGCATTGCAGTGGAACTGGCAACGGGCCACCGCAGTCTTTATTATCTGCCGTCTTTTTCGATAGTTTTTTTAGCCAGTTAGGAGCGTGGGATGTCAAAGTGGTTTACCTGGGTGTGGGCGCTCTTATTCGTCGCGCTGATAAGCGCTGCGCCAGCTTATGCCAACACAACGCTGCGCGTAATTGCCTCCTTTTCAGTCATGGAGGAGCTGGTCAAACGAGTGGCGGGTGACACTGTCAGCGTCAATGTCATTGTGCCACGGGGAGAAGATGTTCACCGTTGGGAGCTAACCCCACCCAACGTACTGGCGTTAGAAGAGACGCATATTGTGTTTTATAACGGGCTTGGACTAGAGCCTTGGATACGCCATGTTGAGGCGATGTCTGACGACCAGCTAACGCTAGTGGAAGTGGCTAAAAAGGCCGACTATACGCCGCTGACGATTTCCACCGGACAGTATAAAGGCGAGCCAGACCCGCATATGTGGATGGATCCAGAGGGCGCTGCAGCCTACATCGATGTCATTGCTGAGACCCTGGCCGAGCATCTACCCGAGCAAGCCGATGCGTTTTATGCCCGCGCTGACGAGGCACGCAGGGCGCTGAACAATCTTAACCAAGCGGTAAAAGAGCGGCTTGAAGGTATCCCACAAACTAACCGCACATTACTAACCAGTGAGGCAGGTTTTGGTTATTTTGCCCGCGCCTACGCCTTTGATGCCCAAGGGGTGTGGGGGGTTAACCATGAGACTCAAGGCAGCGCCCAGGCAATGGCCAAGATCAGCGAACAGCTTGCCGAGAAACGCCCCCCTGCGCTGTTTTTTGAAAGCACTACACCTAGTATCCATATGGACGCCCTGTCCCGGGAGGCTTCACTGCCCCTAGCAGGTCCGCTGTATGTCGACTCGCTGAGCGGTGAAGATGGCCCCGCTGCCAACTACGCGGACATGCTGCGCCATAACGCTGAAGTGATGCATACCGCGCTAGGGGGCGCCACGGCCGAGTAAGTAAGCGACCGACCAAGCCTAGTCAATGACCTTTGTGGGTCGAGGTGCGTTCAACAGCAATTCAGTTAACGAACTGAGCACTAGGTCGGGATGGCTATTCTCTATCGGCTCCCCATGGTTATAACCATAGGGCAGCGCCAGAGTAGTAAAGCCTGCCGCCTTTCCAGCCGCCATATCGTGACGTGAATCGCCGACCATCACACATTCAGTTGGCGGTATTTGGCAATAGTGCGCGGCGTGAAGCAGCGGCAATGGGTGGGGCTTCTTTTCGGCCAAAGAATCACCGCCGAGACATAGGGTAAAATAGTTCAGCAGCTCGAAGTGATTTAACAGCGGCTCAATGAAGCGTTCGGGCTTATTGGTAATCAGCACCAGGGTCAGACCTTGCTGGTACAGCGCCTCTAGGGCTTGCTTTACGCCAGGGTAGAGCGTTGTCAGGGTATTGGGCGCAGCGCCGTAGTGCACCATAAACGCATCATAGGCACGCTGTTGCAGGCTAGAATCTGGCACGGCTTGCAACGCCCAGTTCAGAGCTCTTTCCATTAATACCGGCGCGCCGTTGCCCACCCAATCCCGCACCTTTGTCTCATTCGGCTCGGGTAAATCCAGCTCGCTTAACGTGCGTGCCACGGCAGCGGCCAGGTCGGGCACTGAATCGATCAGCGTTCCGTCCAAGTCGAAGGCAATTAGCCGTTTTCCCTGTAGCACTGGGTGTCGTTCTGAGTAGTGGCTTGGATGTATTTTCAATGCGCTCTGCCCCATTTTGATTTAAAAACCATTTTACCTGCTCAAAGCAAACGTTCGCATTAGTCAGACGCATCAGAACCTTCTATGCTGGGGCTAATTTAGTTAAGGAGGTAGTGATATGCCCACTCCCAGAATCGTGATTGTCGGCGCCGGTGCTGGCGGCTTAGCCCTTGCCACACGATTAGGCCGCACCTTGGGTAAGCGCAAACGCGCAGAAATTGTGCTGCTGGATCGCAATACCACCCACGTATGGAAACCGCTGCTCCACGAACTGGCCACCGGCGTACTGAACTCCAGCATGGACGAGGTGGATCTTCGCGGACATTCATCGGCTCACTTCTACCGTTATCAGCGCGGTTCGCTAACCGGCATTAATCGCGAGCAACAGACGCTGCAATTAGCGCCGATTCATGATGAAGATGGGCAAGAGGTACTACCCGCCCGCGAGCTTGCCTATGACTATCTGGTCATGGCCATAGGCAGCGTTTCCAACGATTTCGGCACGCCCGGCGTGGCAGAGCACTGCCACTTTATTGATTCGCCCGAGCAGGCCAAGGCGTTCCAGCGCGATATGATCAACACCTTTCTGCGCTATACCGACCCCAACCTACGCCAGCATACTCAGTTAACCATTGGCATCGTCGGCGGCGGTGCAACAGGGGTAGAGCTTGCGGCCGAATTATTTGACGCTTCGCGCATGCTCAATGCCTATGGGGTGACGTCCGTTGATCACCAGCAAATCAGCGTACACCTACTGGAAGCGGCGCCGCGCTTGCTTCCAGGGCTTTCCGAGCGGGTCAGCCAAACTGTCAAAACAGAGCTTGAGAACATGGGCGTAACCGTCCATACCGATACCGCCGTTAAAGAAGCTCAGGCGCATCAGTTGATCACCGGTGACGATGAAGTGATCAAGACCGATATCAACGTGTGGGCAGCAGGTATCAAAGCGCCGCCGTTTTTGGCGGAGCTAGGCCTGACAACGAATAAGAAAAACCAAATTGAAGTAAAAAGCACCCTACAAAGCGTCGATGATGAGAAAATTTTTGCCCTAGGCGACTGCGCCAGTTGTCCAATGGGCGAAGATAGCACCGTTCCGCCGCGCGCCCAGGCTGCACACCAGCAGGCTAAGCTGCTCGCCAAAAACCTGGTCAATAAACTGGAAGGCAAACCGCTAGCCGACTTCCGCTACCGCGATCATGGCTCACTGGTATCGCTGGCCCGCTACGATGCGGTAGGTAATTTGATGCGCAGCTCCGCCTCCCGCGGCCTGTTTTTAGAGGGCTGGCTGGCTCGCCAAGCCTATGCATCGCTCTACCGCATGCACCAGCTCTCTATTCATGGGGCGCCGAAGACGGGGCTGGCCTGGCTGGTCGATAAGCTTAATCGTTACTTAAAACCGCGCATGAAATTGCACTAAACGACACTCGACACTGACTTTTTACTTGGCCAGCGCCGCTCGCATCTGCTTGATCACCGTGTCATAGCCGTGCGGGTCGCTGGCTTGGTGGGCGCTGAAAATGGCGGAACCTGCCACAAAGGTATCGGCGCCCGCTGCGGCGATCTCGGCGATGTTATCCACTTTCACCCCACCGTCGATTTCCAAGCGAATAGGCCGTCCTGACGCATCAATACGCGCCCGCGCTTCACGCAGCTTGTCCAGCGTGCCGGGAATAAAGGATTGCCCACCAAAACCTGGGTTGACGCTCATCAGCAGCACCATATCGACTTTATCCATCACATAGTCGAGATAGGAGAGCGGCGTGGCCGGATTAAATACCAGGCCGGCTTTGCAGCCACCATCACGGATCAACTGCAGCGAGCGATCAACGTGCTCAGACGCTTCCGGATGAAAGGTGATATAGCTGGCACCCGCCTCAATAAAGTCGTTGATCATGCGGTCTACCGGCTTAACCATTAGATGCACGTCGATGGGCGCCGTGACGCCATGCTTACGCAGCGCCTTACACACCATGGGCCCAATGGTCAGGTTGGGCACATAGTGATTATCCATGACGTCGAAATGCACCACATCCGCGCCTGCAGCCAGCACGTTATCCACCTCCTCACCCAGCCTGGCAAAGTCAGCCGATAAAATAGAGGGTGCAATCAAGAAATCCTGCGCAGCGGTCATATTCCATTCCTGCTTATCAATCAGTAGACGAAGGGTAGTCACTCGATATACCTGCGAGTGTGCAGGCAAGAGAGCAAAGCCAGGCCGCTATCTTAGCAGAGCTGCTTAGCAGAACCACGTATCAGCTCTTTGCATGGCATCACACATATATTCTTAAATAGAATATAAAACATGATTGTAATTCCACATTGATAGATTTAATCTTGCCAATATTGCGACACTAAGCGCCTACTGTTTTTAAGGAGTTTCTCTATGGCACTGCCAACAATTTTCCGCCGCAGCCTGATTGCTATTGCGTTAGGCGTTACGGTAAGTGGAACCGCCGCCGCCCAAGAGCGGGAGCTACTTAACTCATCTTACGATATCGCTCGCGAGCTGTTTGCTGCGATCAACCCCGAGTTTCAAGCCTGGTGGCAGGAAGAACACGGTGAAGAGATTGCCATTAGCCAGTCTCACGGCGGCTCTTCCGCACAAGCCCGTGCCATCCTTCAGGGTTTACGTGCCGATGTGGTGACCTTTAACCAGGTGACCGACGTGCAGGTACTTGCCGATGCTGGGCTGGTGGCCGAAGATTGGCAGGATGCCTTTGAGAACAATGCCTCCCCCTACTACTCCACCACCGCCTTCCTAGTACGTAAAGACAACCCTAAAGGAATTGAGAGCTGGGACGACTTAGTCAAAGAAGATGTACAGATGGTCTTCCCCAACCCGAAAACCTCGGGTAACGGTCGTTATACTTACTTAGCCGCCTGGGGCTTTGCCGAGAACGAGTTCGATGGCGATGAAGAGCAAATCGAAGAGTTCATGCGCACCTTCTTAGCCAACGTAGCGGTGTTTGATACCGGCGGTCGTGGCGCAACCACCAGCTTTATCGAGCGTGAAATTGGCGATGTACTGATTAGTTTCGAGTCTGAAGTCAACAACATTCGCAAAGAGTATGGCAGTGACGACTACGAAGTCATCGTGCCACCCGTTAGCATTCTGGCAGAGTTCCCCGTTGCAGTGGTCGGCGAAAACGCAGAGCGCAACGGTAACAGCGATTTGGCCCAGAGCTATCTTGAGTACCTCTACACAGAAGAAACTCAACGCCTACTGGCAGGCTTCAACTACCGAGTGCATAACGAAGCCGTGGTCGAAGAGTTCGCCGACCAGTTCCCTGAAACCGAACTGCTTGAAGTGGATGAAGTGTTTGGTAGCTGGGATGAAGCCATGGAGACCCACTTTGAGGGTGGTGGCCTTCTCGACCAGTTGCAGCGCCGCTAATATTCACTCATGAGCCAGCCTGAACTATGAGTCAACTTGCCTCCTGGCGAACCGGCAGTACCCGTGTGCTGCCGGGTTTTGGCCTTTCTATGGGTATCAGCGTGCTGTTTATCTCGCTGGTGCTACTACTCCCTATTACGGGCCTGTTCGGTCAGTTAGCGGAGCTTAGTTTTGCCCAATACTGGGCGATCATCACCGAAGGACGCGTGGTTGCCAGCTATATGGTCACCATTGGCGCGGCAGCCGTTGCAGCGATTATCAACGCCATATTTGGCTTATTGCTGGCGTGGGTGTTAGTTCGCTACGAGTTCCCTGGCAAGCGCTTACTCGATGCCTTAATGGACCTCCCCTTCGCGCTACCCACCGCAGTGGCAGGCATTACGTTGGCAACCCTTTATGCCAGTAGCGGCTGGATGGGTGGATTGCTGGAGCCGCTAGGGTTTCAAGTCGCTTATACCTGGGTGGGCATCGCCCTGGCCATGGCCTTTACCAGCATCCCGTTTGTGGTGCGCACGGTGCAGCCGGTGCTGGAAGATATGCCAGTGGAAGTCGATGAAGCCGCTATGTCATTGGGTGCTACCGACGGCGTGGCCTTTCGCCGCGTGATCTTGCCGCATATCTGGCCTGCCTTGGTGACCGGCACGGGGCTGGCGTTTGTTCGTTCGCTAGGCGAGTTCGGAGCGATCATTTTTATCGCCGGTAATATGCCTTACGAAACAGAAATCACCGCGCTGATGATTTTCGTCAAGCTGCAAGAGTATGACTATGCGGGGGCCTCGGCGATTGCTTCAGTGGTGCTGTTTGTCTCGCTGGCGCTGCTACTGGCCATTAATATTTGGCAGGGCCGCTTTGTGCGCCGTCTGCATGGAGGTAAGGGGTAATGCGTCGAATTGGTGATGCGCCGCTTATCCGGCGCCTGCTGATAAGTGCCGCTCTGGTGCTGTCAGCACTGTTTTTACTGCTGCCGCTGGTGGCCATTTTTGCCCAGGCATTCTCCCAGGGCGTTATGGTTTTCTGGTCGAACGTCAGTAACACCTTCACCCTGCACGCGATTGGTCTGACGCTGATGATTGCGCTACTGACCATTCCCGTGTGCCTGGTATTTGGCGTTGCCCTGGCGTGGCTGGTCACGCGCTTCAGCTTTCCTGGGCGGCGCATTTTGCAAACGTTGATCGATATCCCCTTTGCGGTCTCTCCCGTTGTCGCGGGTCTGATTTACCTGCTGCTGTATGGCCGCAACGGCTGGATCGGCACTTGGCTGGACGGCCATGATATTCAGCTGATGTTTTCTTGGCCGGGCATCCTCATGGTGACTATTTTTGTTACCTGCCCCTTTGTGGCCCGGGAACTGATCCCGTTGATGCAGGCCCAAGGCTCCCGTGAAGAAGAAGCAGCCGTGACGCTTGGTGCTTCCGGATGGACGACCTTCCGGCGCGTCACGCTGCCCAACATCCGCTGGGCACTGCTGTACGGCGTTATCCTTACCAACGCCCGTGCGGTGGGGGAATTTGGGGCTGTTTCAGTGGTTTCCGGCGCTATACGCGGCAAGACCAATACGCTACCACTGCACCTTGAGCAGCTTTATCAGGATTATAATGCCGTAGGGGCGTTTGCCTGCGCGGCGCTACTCGCCTTTATTGCCCTACTGACGCTCGCCGCCAAGGCCGGGCTGGAATGGCGCGCAGCGCGCCGGGAGGCATTTGCATGAGCATTCACTTACATAACATCGCTAAGCACTTCGGCACTACCCAGGCGTTAGAGCCAATCAACCTGGATATTCACGAAGGCGAGCTGGTCGGCCTGCTTGGCCCTTCGGGCTCGGGCAAAACGACGCTGCTGCGGATTATTGCCGGCTTGGAAAATGCCGACCGCACCGCACAACCCAGCAAGATTTTGTTTGGCGACCGCGACGTGACCAATGTACATGTGCGCGACCGGCGAATTGGCTTTGTTTTCCAGCACTACGCGCTGTTTCGCCATATGAGCGTCTACGACAACGTGGCCTTTGGCCTGACCGTGTTGTCGCGTAAACGCCGCCCCAGCAGCGGTGAGATTCGCGCCCGGGTGTTTAGGCTACTTGAAATGGTCAAGCTGGAGCACCTCGCCAACCGCTACCCTGCTCAGCTTTCCGGCGGCCAGCAGCAGCGAGTATCGCTAGCCCGCGCCTTGGCAGTGGAACCGGAAGTACTGCTGTTGGACGAGCCTTTTGGCGCACTTGATGCCAAAGTGCGCCAAGAGTTACGCCGCTGGCTGCGCCACCTGCATGACGAGTTCAATTTCACCAGCGTCTTTGTCACCCACGACCAGGAAGAGGCGCTGGAGCTTTCCGACCGCGTCGTAGTCATGAGCAACGGCCGTATTGAGCAAATTGATACTCCCGATGAGCTCTACCGGGAGCCCAAAAACCGCTTTGTGTTTGAGTTTTTAGGCGATGTGAACCATCTGGAAGGCAAAGTGACCAACGGCGTACTTACCTGTGGCGATGCCTATTGGCACGTGGATCTACCCGATGGCCATGAAGAGCTGCTGCTACGCCCCCATGAAGTGCGTCTAACCGAGCAACCCACCTCTGAGAGCCATCTACCGGTCACTATCACGGCGATCTCACCGGTGGGCGCAGAAGTGCGCGTGGAGCTAGAGGCGGATTGGCTCGCCCAGCCTTGGCTGGCTACCGTGCGCCATACTGACTTTGAGCACTTGGCGCTACGCCGCGGGCAACGCTTATTCGCCCACCCCCGCCACTGGCGACGCTTCCCCAAAGCAGAGTCGAAAGCGACGGAGCAAAGCCGCGTGGCATAACGCTGCGGAAGCGCTAGCTGCCCTAAATGGAGCAGCTAGCGTTGACGTTTCATCGCATTAGCTCAAAAACGCATTTGCCTAAAGGTCAGGCTCACCCGCGGCTCAACATCTTTCTTGGTTTTAGGCAGACTATGTAGCCAGTTTTGTTGTGTAGTACCTTTCATAATTAACAGACTGCCGTGCTCTAAATTAAGCGACACGCTCTCCCCTGTTGGCTTATGCTTAAACGAGAATTTCCTTGCGCCGCCTAGGCTCAACGCCCCGATTGATCCACTCTCAACAAGGTCTTTTTCGGCGTCACTGTGCCAGCTCATGCCTTCATCGCCTGAGCTATAAAAATTACCCAGACACGAATTAAACATCTCCCCGCAGTGGCTCTCTACCACCTGCTTAATCTCTCGTAAAAAATCAGGCCATACTAACGCCATCTTTGCATATCCTGAGTATGTATAGGAAACCGGCTTATCCGCATACCAGGCTATTTTCCTCTTTGTAACGATCTCTTTGCCGTAAATAAACGCACGATCATGCTCCCAGGTTAATTCGCTTAGGCACTTATCCAGATACATATCGGCGGTAACTGTATCCAAGACTTTACCGTGGTAGTAAACCTCACCATCCCTTGGAAGCAGATTAATCAACTTCATATCGTCGTTTTCAAACAGATCCATTTTCCCCCCTCTAATGCCCGAAGCCGCGGAAAGCGGCGCCAGCCGCCCCGTGGCACGAAGCCAACCCCGACGCCTCAAACCATAAGCCTTCACATTCCGGTTTAAAAACACGTAACAAGAGCAAGAAACGGGTTTTTTCGATGCTATCAAAAGCCAATACTGCATTGCCATGGAGTAAAAAACCAAGAAACACCCTGACCACTCCAGATAAAAAACTTAAAAAAGCCAACCATCACTTAGCGGCTTGAGGCTAAGAGAAAATCTTGGAAAGGGACATAAAATGAGAGCAATAGACTATATACGACTGCTGTCGCTAGCCGCTATCTGGGGAGCAAGCTTCCTTTTTATGAGAATCGCCTCACCGGCGATAGGCCCAATCAACACAGCATTTTTTAGAGTCTTTTTTGGCCTCATTGGTTTGGCTTTTATCATCGTTATCATACGTAAAAGCCTGGCGTTCAGAGGCAAACTAGGCAAAATTTTGATTTTGGGTGCTATAAATTCAGGCATCCCATTTCTTATGTACAGCATAGCAGCAACACTACTACCTACTGGCTATTCAGCGATTCTAAATGCGACAACGCCTTTAACAGGTGCCATGATTGGCTTTTTTATCTTTAGCGAGAGTTTAACTATAAAAAAATGGCTGGGCGTAACGCTAGGAATTGTTGGCATCACTGTTATCACCACTGTGGGTGACTCAAGTATCGTTGGCAACATCTATATTGGCGTGGCTGCCTGCATGATAGCCACTATTGGTTACGGCTTTGCTGGCTTTCTTACCCGCAAGTGGATAACCCAACAGGGTGGCCTGGATTCAACGCTGGTTGCGTTTGGCAGTCAAATAGGCGCTACCGCTTTTCTCAGCCCTTTTTTGCTTTGGAATATTTCATCTGGCCCCAGTATCGACTGGCTTCAAGGTGATGTGTGGATCAGCCTGTTCGCAGTCGGCTTTTTATGCACCTCCCTCGCTTATATCCTTTATTTTAGATTGATTGCCGACATTGGGCCGTTACGGTCACTCACCGTTACATTCTTGGTGCCACCCTTCGCGGTGTTATGGGGCTTTTTAATCCTTGATGAAACAATTTCCAGCGGATTCTTACTTGGCTCTTTGATCGTTTTACTTTCCGTTTGGCTAATCGTGAGTCCCGATTCTCAAAAAAACAGCCTAACGGGCTAGCTTGTTTCACTGCTTTCGCATTCACAACGGTGTGCAAAGGCAATATACAGTGAGACATCGGAAGTGATTGAGCAAAGCCACATCGCCAGAACATACCGCCAACGCGCTACCCGCGTTATACTGGCGTTTTAGCCATAGCGGAGGAAGACCATGCTTCGGCGTCACTTTTTACGGATTTCGGGTGTACTGCTTGCCAGTGCATGGCTTGCTGGTTGCGCAAGCCCCCAATACTTACAGCTCAGCCCTGAACGCAGTACCCAGGTGCCGCAAGTTGGCTCAGGCCAGCAGGTGACTGTGATTGCCCAGGATGGACGCGAGAGCGACATTATTGGCAATCGAGCAGGTGGTGGTATGTCGACGGCGCACATTACCGTGAGCAGCCACGAGTTAATTCCCCGTCTCCAAGAAGAAGCTGAGCGCGCGGTACGCGATATGGGCTTTAGCCCCACCACCGAGCAGGCCGAAGGCCGCCCGAGCTTAACCCTGGAACTTGCCAGCCTGCACTACGCCCGTGGCGACAGCGGCCAGCCACTGGTAGATGAAGCACGTCTTGAAGGCGTTTTCCGCGCTATTGCTAAAAACAAGGGCACTACCTATACGGGCACCTACACCTCGCGCCGTACCCAGGGCTACGCCCTTAAGCCCGATGCCGACAGCAACGCACGGATGCTTAGCGACCTACTTAGCGATGGCATGAACCGCGCCTTTAGCGATCCAGAACTGGCCAATTTACTCGCACGCTAAGATTACCCTTTATAGAAACACCTCTGACTCGGGCTGCGCCTCTTTACTCCTAGAGCCGCGGCCCGCGTCGTTCAAGTGCCCATACGCTTTCCGTTCGGCCACGCTCATCGGGGCTGCCCTCTTCCAGAAACGTCAGTATGAAGTTGGGGGTGAACAGGCTTTCGATTTCGCTGTTGGGCACGCTATAAGGCGGCCCAGCACTGCCCTCAGGATGCGACAAACTAATCAGCAACCCCTTGGCACCAGGCGGCACCAACTGAGCAAGGTGAAACGCATAGCGCTGCCTTGTTGCAGGTGGCAACGCTATCAGCGAGGCGCGATCATAAAACGCCCCGATCTCGGCGGCTTGCTGGATATGCAGGTGAAAAAAGTCCCCGCACCATAGCTCCACGCTGCCTTGGCGGGAAATCGTAAAATCTGCCTGACGGTAGCGGGATACCGATGTGCTGCGCTGAGCCAAAAACTGCTCAATGGCTTCCGGGGCAAACTCAATTCCCAGAACGGGATAACCCTCGTCTGCCAACCAGCGCATATCAAGGCTTTTACCGCACAGCGGCACCAATACCTTGGTGCCTTTAGCAACGCCGAGCGACGCCCAATGACGCAGCAACGCCGGGTGTGCCTGCTGCAGGTGAAAGCCTATACGCCCTTCTTGCCAGCGCTTGCGCCATTGATCGCTCATTATTTGGCCACCGTGAAGTCGATTGCACTAGCGAAGAGGAGGCTTATCGCGCCGTTAAAACCAGCGGTCACGCTTTTTACGCCGCCGCGGTAGGTGCGGCACAATCAGTCCCACCAACAAGCCTGCGCCAGCCACACCGCCGCCATACATGAAGTAACGCATCAGCAGGTCTTCCTCCTGGGTTTCCAGCCGCGCTTGAAGCGCCCTAACTTGCCGGCGGGACTGCTCCGCTTGCGCATCCAGCTCTTGGTTGCTGGCCTCAAGCTCGGCAATGCGACTCTCACGCAACTCTAGAGTCTCAGTCATTGAGGCCGTACGCTGTTCCCAGGTTTCATTGATGCCCTCAAGCTCGGCGGTGAGTTCCTCTACCTGGGCTTCTAACGCAGGTAGCTGTTCAACCGCACTGGGTGTTTCTTGAAGCTCATTGCTCAACACCCAGACCGCATTGCCATCACTGTTGCGCACTCGGGTGTAGTCACCGCTGGTTTCCAGCACCTCTACCTGCTCGCCTGCGTTGAGCGTGCCAATAATGCGGTAACCATCAGTTGGGCCGCTGCGCACATAGGTGCTCAGTTCATCGGTCACCCAGGCTTGGTTAGCAGATTGGGCAGTGGCATTGAGGCTGGTAACACTGAGTAAAATGCCAGCCGCAGCGGCGTAATTTCGATAACGAGTTCTATTTACTAGCATGACATCATGTCCTGATTAAAAACGCTGCAAGGCGGACGAAGCCAACAGCGCTTATCGCCTAACTTAGCGGTGCGCTTGTCTCATACGCTTACCCTTCTCCGCGCGGGGGCAACGGAAAGGGACGGGGGAACTCCGCTACCCGAGTATCGGTTTTGACCGCTTTCAATGGTCCTTCGCGCTCTACTTCATCAATGCGCACAATCGCATTTAACGGTAGGTAGCTACGCTTGACGCCATCGAAGGTTCGTTGCAATTTTTCAGTTGCAGGGTCAACCACTACCCGTGAAGCATCGTCAAAGACAAACTCCTCGACTTCAATAAAGCCCCAGAGTTCGCTTTGAAAGATTTCTCGGACGTATAAATCCCAAATTTCACCCTGCTGGTGGACCACCACACGGTAGATCGGCTTGGCCGCCATCTTGGCCTAATCCTCTTGCCATTCGTACATTAAAAGTTGAACCGCCTAGCTTACCATATTCCCATCGCCGCGCCTTTAGGCTTAACCCTTAGCAAGCTTAGCGTTAATACGACGGACAAAGCGCTCATTAGCCGGGCATGCGCCTCTCATGTATGGTAGCTAGCGTGGTTTAGCAATAATATTTTTTCACCAAGTAGGAGTCATCAACATGCAGAAGGATCCAAATAAGGGCTATATCGCTCTGTTAGGCTGGAGCCTCAATGCGATTGAAGCGGCCGAAAATTTTGACCGTCGCTACATTGTCGTTGCACCTGATTGGGCGGAAGAGTATTGCCAAAAACACGACATTCCCTACGTGCCTTGGAATTTCGAGCGACTCAATGACCGCTCGATGGAAATTGCCGAGACGCTTAAAGAGAAAGGCGTCGATGTCGCCATTCCGCTCTACGAAGAGACCGTTGAATGGGCCGGGGCCATCAACTCTGTGCTACTGGATAACCCGCGCCTTTACGGTCAGTCGTTGCTGCTACGCGATAAAGCGTTGATGAAGCGTCGCGCCCAACTCGGCGGCATCCGTGTGGGTATTTTTGAAGAAGCCCACGATAAAGAAGATGTCGTGCGCTTCCTAAAGCGCGTTAACCAGACACTGCTTAAGCTGGACGGCGACCCCAACGACCCGATTCACCTTAAAGCGTTTGATAAAGCAGGCTGTCTTGGTCATCGCGTTATTCGTACCCCAGATGAAGTCGATACCATCCCGGAAGAAGAGTTCCCGGTACTGATGGAATCGCACCTGGATGGCTGGGAATTTGCCGTTGAAGCATGGGTTCACGATGGCAAAATCGCTTTCTTGAACATCTCAGAGTACGTGACGCTGGGTTACTCAGTGTTTGTGCCCGCATCGCCTGAACTTGAGATTTACCGCGAGCAGATCACCCAACAGATCGAGAAGTTAATTAAAGCGTTCGACATTGAGTTTGGCTTGATCCATCCGGAATACTTTGTCACCAGCGATGGTGAGATGTACTTTGGCGAAGTAGCTTACCGTCCGCCCGGCTTCAAGGTATTCGAGCTGCTAGAGCGTGTTTACGGCTTCAATGCTTACCAGGCTTCCATGCTGGTGTTCGACCCGAAAACCACGAAAGAAGAAGTGGCCACGTTCTTTCCGAAAGAAGTGGTCGATGCCGATGGCTTTGCCGGTTGCTTTGGCGTTTACCCCCGCCGTCGTGTGGTCAGCCGCTTGGAAATTCCCGAAGAGACCGAAGATCACCCCTACTTCGAGTCTCATGAGCTAACCTCACCAGTAGAAGAAACCGTTACTAAACGCACCGCGTTTGGTACCCATTGGGGTCTGGTCTACTTCAAAGGCGAGGATGCGCATACGATTCGCGATCTGCTAAAACGCCAAGAAGACCTCGACTTCTATGTATAATCCCCGCTAACGCTGGGATAAGGAGTCACCGTGGAGACAGATCAAGTGACGTCTTCTCAAGAAGATAGCAAGCTCAATGGATTGTTGAGCAAATTTGATGACGCCGTTCGCCTGCTTACCCAGGCGCCCGCCTTCTCAAAACCCGCCAAGCTGCCGCGTGTGATGGACACTGCGCGTCGAGTACTGCTTCAGGACGGCGGTTGTGCAGCACTGGAGACCCGCGCGCAAGCGTTTGAGGACTCCGGTGTATTTTTGGGCTCCGATTGGGAAACACCCCAATATTTGGTGCCGACTCTGACAACCTTCTCGCTGAAAAGCGCGGATGCCAATGTTGTCGTCATTGAGGCGCTAAGCGAGCTTCGGCTCCTAGCTGTGGCTAAAGGCAATTTTGAGCATCCACTGGTGTCCGCAGAGCATGCTCACCATTACCTGACTCAGGTAATGGCGATCAATTTGTGGCTACTGTTTTTACCGCCCAGCGAAGCGGAGCGGGAAACCCAGGGGCGCCTGGCCACTATTCCCCGCCAGCTTTTCCAGCATTTAGCCGAGCGCATCGGCTACGAGCACATTGTTGATCGCCTGATCGATGAGATTTGGCGCATTTTAAAACAGCGCCCTATTCAGGTTGATTCGATCAAACAGATGATCACCCAAATTGCGCTGTGTCAGGCCAACCCGGAAATTGATCTTGGCGCCAGCGGCCAGGGCGCCGACCGCCTGGTGAGTTCGCTTTATGGCCCAACTCAAGCCTGTCGTGAAGACCCTGGGGTCGACGTTTACCGTGATCGGTTAGAACGTATGGATCAGGCTGCTTTGCAGGCTGAATCCACCGGTTTCGCCCGGGCGATGCACGACACCGGCCTGGTATCGCCATATCACGCCGTATTACTGCGTCATCTACTCGAAGAGGGGGATCACTTACTCTCCGAAGCACTGGGCCTTTCATCTACCGGCCGCGACTGCCTGCTCTGCTACCGCGAGCTTGTTCAAGCGCTAATTCGTGGCGGCGTTTACCCTGCTACCGCTCAAGCGGTTTACGGCCTGGCGCTGATGCTTGAACGCGGCATTCTCTATCAGCCGCCGGTAGCACCGGCAATGTGGCGTCAGCTTAATCTACCGCTATCAGAGTGGGCACAGTCGCGACTCTCCATGGCCTATGGCGACACTGTTTCTCCCCGGGCACGCTTGATTGAGGGCGTGCTCTGCATGCTGGGATTACCGCTAGGCGTTGGTCAGGGCAACAACCCTACCTGCCAGTCGGCACGGGCACTCTCCATGTGGGCCTATAACGACCCAGATTACCTGCTGCAGATGGTGGCCTGGGCGGCCCGGGATGACGAAATCATTATGCATTTTGAAGGACAAGCCATTTCATCAATGGCGAGTCTCTCAGGTGTGGCGACCCAGTTACCCATCGATCTCGACCCGGTTTCGCTGATTGTCGTGCCGCACTTGGATCGAATTTATGCCGAAATGGGCCGGCGCTGCATTGGCCGTGAAGGTGACCCTCACCGCTGGGTGAATCCTGAATTTCACGGCTGGTGGTCTGGCCGCGGCTTTCGCATCAATGTCGACGTTGCCACCGGTCAACTAAGCGATGTGGACGACTTTATACGCCACTTCTTCGCTTACTATCACCCTTATTACAATGGCAACCAGCCGCTGATTCACCCTCAGCCAGCGGGCATTGCGGTCACCGATAGCGCGGCGCGTTTTATCGGCTGGCACGCGATTACTATTTTGCGGGCCTCTCTCGACCCCTCTGATGTTATGCGGATTTACTTCTATAATCCCAACAATGATAGCGGGCAGGATTGGGGCGATGGCGTCATTGTGAGTACATCGGGCAATGGTGAACGTTTTGGCGAAGCCTCGCTGCCTTTTGAGCGCTTTGCATCGCGGCTGTATATTTACCACTATGATCCCCTGGAGCGCGTTGACATCGCCGACGTCACCAGCGAAGAGGTGGAAAATGTCAGACACTTCCTGCATCGGAGCTGGGGAGCCTCGCGCCTTCCACCTACCGAGCTACAGGCGGATCAAGGCTCTAACTCAACCCTCCCCCATTCACCGCTACCCGAAACGCCTCGCGACGAAGGGTAACAAGTACGCTTAGCGACACTTTCAATCACTATGATGCGACTCGATCAATTGTTGGTCATCCAGGGGCTGGCCAACTCGCGTACCCGCGCCCAAAGGCTTATTCGGCACGGGCGGATACGGCTTGCCGAGAACGGTAAGCCGTTAACCAAAGCATCCGAAAAATGGCCCGACGATACCCGGTTTGAAGTAGAGGACGATCCCGAAGAGCGCTATGTGTCCCGAGCAGGGTTGAAATTAGAGGCGGTGCTCACAGCGCTTGAGCTGCGTTTTGATGACGCTGTTGTGCTCGACATTGGTCAATCAACCGGCGGCTTCAGCGACTGTGCGCTGCACTTTGGCGCCCACCATGTGATTGGTGTAGAGGTTGGCCACGGACAGCTTGCACCTGAGTTGCGCAGCGACCCACGCGTCACCTGTCTAGAGGGGATAAATGCGCGCTCGATGAGTAGTAGCGAAGCCCTCAATAGCGCGCTTGCTGCTTTCCCCATTGATAGCGCCATCATGGATGTGTCGTTTATATCGCAAACGCTGATTCTGCCCGAGATTGCTGCCCTGCTGCCAGCGGGCGGTCAGTTGATTTCGCTGGTGAAACCGCAGTTTGAGCTAAGCCCTGGCGCCCTGGATAAACGTGGCGTGGTACGCGACGCTAAACGCTTTGCAGAAGTGGAGGCCAACATTCGTCGCAGTTGCGACGCCTGCGGACTTACCATTCAACATTGGCAGGAGAGCCCGATCACCGGTGGCGACGGCAACCGAGAATTTCTCCTGCATGCAGTAAAAGAGCCTTAAAAAAGAGAGCTTAAAGTGCATTACGTAGACGCAGGGGGCAACTGATTCGCCGACTGCACTTTAACCTCCTCGCCTTGCTCAGGGTGTAGCCACACATCCATCTGCTCAAACGCCACGCGTATACCCGCTTCGCGAAACAGCGCATCTATACGGCAGTTGATTTCATCGGCAGCAAACAGCCGGTCGAGCAGATCATTGACGAAAATACGCAGTTCAAAATTGAGGCTGTGCTGTCCATAGCTTAAACAGAAAACCTGAGGTTCTGGGTCGGTTAGCACGCGGGGGTTTTCGTCCGCCACCTTACGTAATAGCTGGTGCACCTTGGCCATATCGGAGCCGTGGGCCACACCGTAGGTGAGCACAACACGGGTGATATTATCCGACAATGACCAGTTGATCAGTTGGTCAGTCACAAAGGTTTTATTGGGGATAATAATCTCTTTACGGTCGAAATCGGTGACAGTGGTCGCACGGATACGGATACGGCTGACGGTGCCGTGCAAATTTCCCAGGGTAATCGTATCGCCAATCCTAATCGGGCGCTCAAACAGGATGATCAAGCCCGATATAAAGTTGGCAAAAATTTCCTGCAAGCCAAACCCCAACCCCACACTCAAGGCGGCCACCAGCCACTGCAGCTTGTCCCAGGAAACGCCCAGGGTCGACAGCCCCATGACAACCCCCGTACCCACAATGGTGTAGGAGAGCAGCGAGCTAATGGCATAGGCGCTGCCCTGTTTCAATGACAGCCGGGATAGCACCATCACTTCTAACAGGCCGGGTAGATTGCCTGCCATGATAAAGGTAATAGCGACAATCAGCAGTGCAGCAAAGACGTCGGATATCGATAGAGCGTTATCGACCAGATCCCCTTCTTGCGCCTCCCACAATGACACGTTGTCCAAATAGCCGAGCACCGAGAGCAAGTCTGACCAGACCAAATAAAGCAGCGCACTGAAGCCGATCAAGACAATCAACTTGGAAAGCCGCAGCGACTGGCTATTGATCTGCTCCATATCCAGCGGCGGCTCTTCCACGACTTCGAGACCACCTTCCGCCCCTTCCTGCACCTGAGCACGACGGCGCGCCAGAGCACGGCGATAGGCAAGCCGCCTTGCAGCCACCGCAAGGCTTCTTACCAAGGTCGCCTCCACCACAACCCATAACCCCAGCAAGTAAAGCGTGATCGCGAATCGCCCCACTAGGTGCAACGCGGTGTATTCGTAGCCCCAAACTACCAATCCCAACAGCATCAGCGGCACCGAGGCCATCGCAAGCCCCAGCAGCAAGCGAAACAGGCGCACGCCAAAAATAGGGATATGCGCCAGTATCAACTGCGCCAGCCACCAGCTCATCGCCAACAACCCAAGCGACAGCAACCCCAACGCAACGGGACGCAGTGCCAGCGGGGTTTCCATCTCTCCAGACATCGCCGCAATGGCTATGACAGGCACCAAGGAAATGCCTAACCCACCTAACAGCTGGCGTAACCGAGCGTTGTAGTGCGCAGACCAGGTAAAGTGGCGCTCGGCCACGCCATCGGCGACCAATAGCCTGCGGCCCCAGGCGACCACCGCCCAACTTAACGCCAACTGAAGCAGCGCAGGGGCAACGCTATTAGCCAATGGCCCAGTTGCTCCCAAGAGCCCAACCCCCACCCCGGCCAAGGCCAGCGGGCCGGAGAGCGCTAGCAGCGCATTCAGCAGCACCGCTTTGGGGGTATGCAGCTGGGTATCGCTTTTTAACCGACCAATCTGCGAGTGCAGTTTGTCCAATCGGGCTTTAATCTGGCGTCGTGACCCGATTAATACCAGGCTTAATACCATCAGGGGCGCCCCTCTGAGCACCTCCCAAGAGAGCCCTTTCCAGCGAGTGGGTAAAATGGCTCGCCACTCCCCTTCCTGCCACTCCAGCTGGAGGTTGCGGGGCAATTGACGCAGCCAATTGATATCTAAAGGGCGACTATTAGCAACCCAAAACAGCTGCTCATCAATGGTTTTACGCAGCTCACTGGTCGTTGTGACCAGCTGCTGCTGGTTGAGCTGAAGCTCAATCGCCGCACTTAATAAGCTGCCGTAAGACTGTTCCAACTGCTCGACCAGCTCACGGCGGGATTGATAAAGCTGCGAAAGGGAATCGATCAGTCCCGGCGTCGCCTCTATGCCCTCCTCGGACAGCCGCGTAGCAGCATACTGTTCGCTTTGGCGTAGCTGATCGCGCTGGCGGACTAAATCAAACTGCTTTAAGCGCAGGTCGGCAATTTCGTCCTGCAAATCCCGGGGCGCAGACAACGGAGGCAGCGACTTGCGCTGTTCGCGCAGAATTCGCGACAGCAGTTGACTGCCGCGAATAGCCTCGATTTGCTCATTAAGGCTACGCTGTAGCTGACGCACGTTCTCCAACTGCCGCTGGGCTTCAATATTGTCACGCACAACAGTATTAGCACGGTCGGTTGCCCGTAGCAGCTCCAGGCTTAGGGTCTGGTTGGTTTGCTGCGCTTGCACCACCACCGGATGTCCCGCGGCGATCAGCGGGTTATCCCTGGCAGCGTCGGCAATGGCTTGTTCAGAGGCCAACCGACGCTGCCGATCAATCACCCCTTGTAACATCGTTAGCTGCTGCTCTTGATAATCGACCTGCAGCATCAGCACATCGCGCCGCTCCTGAGCTAATTCGCGCAGGCGGCTGTTAGCGCTTAGCTCGCGCTGATAAAAGCTTACTTCGCGTTCGGCCAGCGCCCGTTCAAGGCGTAATTGGATCAGTTGCGCATCGCTAAGGGCAGAAAGTTGACGATCCGCCAGCAAAGCCTCGCGCTCATCGTGCTGTCGGCGTAAACTTTCCGCGCGCTGAAGGGTTTCCGCAATGGATTGCTGGGCCCGCTCAGGGAGTGTTTGAGCGGCTAACAGTTGCGAGTTCACTTCCGCCAATTGGCTTTGCAACTGCTGCAGCTCGACCACGGCGTTAGTTTGCAACGTTTCCAGCTCGTCGAGGGGGCGGTCGCTCAAGTCGGCAACCGTTAGCTGCTGCGAAGCTTCTTCCGCTTCGCTCAACTCGCGCTGCAGGCGTGCTAACATTTCAGGGGCTTGTTCTACCCGGGTATCTAGCGCGGCAAGACGCTCGTCAACAGAAGCCAGCCGCTCATAAGCTTCGAGGGCCGCTTCCAGGGCCTCTTTATCGTTGGCCTGCTGGGCGGTCAAGGGTTCTTCAAGGGCTTCTAACTGAGCAAGCCTTGATGCCAATTCAGCCTGCTCGGGCACCCGCTCCAGCATATTGGTCTGAAGCGCAGCGCAGGCTGGATTAATAGCGACACTGCTCATGACAAGCAGCAGCAACAAACAGGTTATACTCCACTTACAGGCGCATCTCACCACGTTACGTATCAACACGTTACTTAGAGCCTCGCTGACATCAAATGCTCCGCAGAGACGGAGAATGAGGTTATTGTCAGGCGTTCTGATGGTCAGCGCAATCAGAGGTGTTGACTTCCACAGGCGGCGTGATAGAAACAAGCTTGGCGTTTACTTATTCCTTCATTTTGCGAGTCACCTTGATGGTCACCCGAAAATTGCCGTTGACGAAACTTATTGTTCTGCTGAGCCTTGCTACGTTTAGTGTGAATGCCGTTGCCGAGTCTCAGCAAGAGATTGAGGCGCGTATCCGTGCCCTCAATGCTGAACTGTATGATCTGCATCAACAGTTGCAGCAGATAGAAAACCCCGAAGACGCCGCGCTAGACATACCGTTTGAACAGTTGCCTGAAGAGGCTGCAAGGGAAGATTTAAGCGATCGCCGTGAACTTGAGCAGGAATCAACCCGGAATCCGTTTTCAATCACCACCCACCGCACCAACTATCTGTTCCCTGTTAGTTACAATGCTAACCAAAATCGTGAAAGTTTCCGCACGGTGGCTAACGGCACCCCCGCAGATCGCGTGGAGTTAAAATTCCAGTTCAGTGCCAAGGTTAATCTGGCTGAACAGGTATTCGGTAACTACGGCGACGTCTACTTTGGCTACACCCAGCGCAGTTGGTGGCAGGCTTATAATACCGACGCCTCATCACCCTTTAGGGAAACCAACTACGAGCCGGAAGTGTTTATCGACTTTGACAATGCCTGGGAAGCGCTTGGCTGGGTGAATACCCGCAACCGAGTATCTCTCAATCACCAGTCTAATGGTCGCTCAGATCCTCTCTCGCGCAGTTGGAACCGGGTATACCTTGAAAGCACCTTCCAGCGCGGCGACTGGGCGTTCACCCTGGCACCCCACTGGCGGGTACCGGAATCCTCAGAGGATGACGACAACCCGGATATCGAACGCTACATGGGATACGGCGATATTCGCCTCGCCAAGCGTCTCAATAATAACCATGAAGTGAGCGGTCAGTTACGCGGCAATCCCAGCGCTGGCAATATCGGCACCCAGATTGATTACAGCTGGCCCGCTTTCAACAGCTTGCGAGCGCATGTACAGTACTACTACGGATATGGTGAAAGCATGATCGATTATGATCATCGCGTGCACCGCTTGAGCCTTGGGTTTAGTTTAAATCCCTTATTTAGTGCGACAGGGCTGAACCGATAGACGCATTTGCTTGTCTGTTACTAGCTGGCTGCTATGCTTGTAGTCAGCAGCAAAAATACAGTAACTAATAGTTAGTAGCCCAATCATTCACTCGTCAAAGGAAGACTCCATGGCTAAACGTCAACCCACCTACTCTACTCAAGCCGATCAACTCAAAGATGATCTGCGCCACTTGAGTGAAACCGTTGAAGAGCTGGTCAATGCGACCGCTAAAGATGCCAGCGGAGAGATGAACGATCTACGTACTCGCGCCGAACGTCGTTTGAAAGACACTCGTGCACGTCTTGAAGCGCGTGGCGAGCGTATTTATGACGAAACCCGCGACTCGCTGACTCATCAGGCCGATGCGTGTGATCGCTACGTCCATGAAAACCCCTGGACAAGTATTGGCATTGGTGCCGCAGTAGGTATGGTTGTGGGTATGCTGCTCGGTCGTCGCTAATGGCTTTGGGCCCCACCCAACGCGTCTTCTCTGCCGCCAAACGCTTGCTGAAATCGCTGATTGCGAATAGCGAAACCCGCCTGCGTTTGGCGGTGTTTGAGTTAGAAGAGGAGCGTGCTCGCTTACTGGTTCTACTTCTTCTGGCAGGAGCTAGCTTACTGCTGCTCTTGTTGGGTATTGCCACTTTGACGGCACTGGTAGTGGTTATATTCTGGGATACCTATCGCTTAACCGCCATTGCCATCAGTGCAGGTGTGCTGATCGGCGCCAGTTTGCTACTCGCGGTTATTGCGATTCGCCAGTCCAAGCAACACTCTCTGTTAAAAGAAACACTCAAACAGCTTGCTGCTGATCGAGCACTGCTTGAGGAGCCAAGTGATGAAACCATCCGCAGACACCGCTAAGCCACCAACCAAACCGCTCAGCCGCGCTGAACGCAAAGCGCTTTTGTTAGCCGAGCTAGAGCAGCAGCGCGTGGATATTTTGGTCGATAGCGAATTTTTACAGCAAGCCGCCTCACCACTGGATAGAAACTGGCAAAGCTTCAAGCTGCCGCTTTACGCCATTGGCGGCTTTGCTGCATTCAAGCTGATGCGCCACCCAGGTGGAGCAATGGCGGCAGGCAGAAAAGTCCTTGCGGGCTATATGCTACTCAAAAAACTTAAATTATTAGCCAAAGTGGCTAGTTAATTTGGACGGCTGTGCGGCTCGCTGACTGTACCTTAGAAGCCAGCGAGCGGAGATTAGCCAAACATCGTTTAAGGCGGCCACTCAGTGAAAAATTCTGGCCTGTCGGCCAACTTAATTTGATCACTTTCGTTAAATAGCTCGCTATTCGCTTTATACCCGACACATTTGGCCCGAAAGCTGAGCTTCTTGTGTGATTATCGGTATTTAGCGACTAACTGCTGAAAGATGCCGAAACATCAGGCGCCTGAGCACGCTTAACCAGAACTGCTGGTGCGGTCTCTTTGAGCCACAAAGCCAGGACTCCAGCAATCACACAAATAGCGCTCATTAACCACAACGGTGCGGATTGGCCAACACTATCTGCCGCAGCGCCTGCTAGCGCCGGTAGAACCCCACCTCCCAATATCTCACCAATACCCATTACAAAACCCAGGGCTGTTGCAATATGGCGCGAATCGACGGTTTCAGAGGGAACGGTGGCCATAAAAAGCGGAAAGATGCCGTTCAATGCCCAACCAAAGAAAAACAACACTGCCAGAATAATAGCCGAGCCATCAAAATACATGGCGCTTAAGGTGAGGATGAGCCCCATAAATGGGGTAATTACCATTACTGGCTTACGACCAATTTTGTCAGAGATACCGCTGACGACGAAGCTTCCGACCGCTGCCGAGATGCCTAAAGTTCCCATCAGCCACCCCATGGTTTCAGCAGAATAACCACGTACACTGGTTAGGTAAATTGGCATGAAAGACCAGCAAGTTACTAAGTATCCAATCAATAACACCGCAATAAGCGAACATAGCAGCATATTTCGATGAGCGAAGACCTCTTTGAGACTTGGGCGCTGACAGGACTGATTCACACCCGTTGCGATAGGTACTGAAGATGCTGTCGGTTCACGCATTAACCACCAGAGGAGTCCAGCGGCTAGAAGACCTGGAAGCCCTGCAAGGAAAAACGCCTCTCGCCAGCCAAAAGCAGAAGCAACAGCCACAAGGACAACCGGCGCAGCAAAAGAACCCAATAAATTTGACCCGAAGTTCTGCATGACCCCCATAGCAATGCCCCGCCTTTCAGGAGTAACTTCTATTGCCGTTACTGATTGCGATATAGGCAGGATAGGGCCTTCTGCAACACCCATAAGCAATCTAGCACCGAGAAGCAATAAGAATGAGGTGGCAAGACCTGATAAAAAAGAGCAGAGAGAGAACACAATCGTCGCCATGATCAAAAATATCTTTCTTCGGCCACTTCGATCAGACATTGCACCAAATATTAAACCAGATATTGCCCAGGTGACTGATAACGCAGAGGCTGTTAGGCCTATCTGTAGGTTTGTCAAGGCCAACTCTGGCTGAACAAATGGCATCAGGAAGTTAAGTGCATTCCTGTCAAAAAATACAATGCCAAAGTTAAGGCTCAATAGAGTAACTAAAAGGATTTGATAACGAGTGTTATTGGGCGTGTTAGGCAGGGTAGCTGTATTATTGTTAGTCATGGCTTATTAACACCTTGCATTGATGGGTGCGCTTTTTTAACGCTTCAAATGCGGTTGGCACATTGTTAAGTGGCACGGTCTCGGTGATTAAATGGCGAGGCTCTACAACGCCAGAATCGAGAATATCCAACGCACTTTCGTATTCACGTCGTGAGAAGAAAACGGCAGTTTGAAGGCGTATTTCCTTTGATAAAGCACTAAAGGGTATAAAGCTGTCAGGCTTAGTGCATAAACCAAGAAGCAGAATCGTACCGTGCGTGCGAACCTGCTCAATGGCTTGCGCAATGAGACCAGGAACGCCCGCACACTCGAATACTATGTCTGCTGAACCTCCAAGTGACCGCTCTGCAGCTTTAATGGGTTGATATGGATCACAAACAAAACCGGTCGCCCCCATGTCATAGGCACGTTGTTCTTGGTATCGGGTAATATCCTGTATGACAACCGTCTGAGCGCCAAAGCGGCGCGCCCAAAAAGCGACAGCTAACCCGATAGGCCCAGCACCAAGGATGAGGACACGGTCACCAGGTTTCATGCCGGATAGCTGGAGACCATGGAGAGCAACGGCTAAAGGCTCTACAATTGCACCGTCGTCCATGCTTGCATTGAGAGGAAGAGGTACGCACTGGCGCGCAGCGGTGACGGCATATTCACCATATCCCCCTCCCTCCAACGCCATATCTAGACACCAAGCAGGATTCCCAGAACGGCATGCAGCGCAATAACCGCAACTTCGGAAAGGTATAACGGATACAAGATCTCCTATAGATACATCACTGACTTTTCGACCTAAAGCGACTATCTCGCCTGCATATTCGTGACCCAGCACATCGCCAGGACAAATGCCGAAAATGGGATCCTCAGTCATATGGAGATCGGAGCCACAAATTCCACATCGTTTCACCTGGATGACAACCTCATCGTCTCCTGGTGTAGGGTCTGGAAGTTCGCAAACATCTAAAGGCTGGTGTAACCCCTGAAAGACGGCAGCACGCATCAGCCCACCCTCCCAAGAGAAGTGCCTCCGTCAATAACCAATTGAGCACCGGTCATATAGGAAGAGGCGTCAGAGGCTAGGTATAGCGCCAGTGCCTTGATCTGTTCAGGATCAGCGATTTCCCCTAGAGGTACCTTGGCGTTCCAGGCCTGGCGAACTGCTTCGTCTTTCAACCAGCCACCACCAATGTTGGTTACGAAACCGCCGGGCGCGATAGTGTTGACCCGGATCCGGAACTCTGCCAACTCTAAGGCAACTTGACGTACTAAATGGGACACTCCCGCTTTTGCAGGCATGTAAGCAAGCCCGACCACAGGCTCTGTAATAAAGGCAGCATTGGAGGACGTGACAACAATTGATCCTCGACGCCGTGGCTTCATGTATTTAGCTGCCACTCGCAGAGTATTAAAGACCCCCGTCAGATTAATAGAAATTGTTCTATCCCAGCGGGCTGGATCTAAAACGTCAATCTGACCATCTCTATTTCGCCCTCCTGAAGGGTTCCAAAACCCTGCCCCAGGATCGATCCCCGCATTAGCAAAAACAATATCCAAGTTGCCAAACTGGCGGACATGTTCTTCGAAGGCTCGACTGGTCTGCATTCGATCAGCGACATCTAGCTGGACAGCATGAACCTTGCAGCCTTCGTCACGGAGTCTTTGTGCCTCACATTCGGCTGCGTCGATGTTTATATCCGCTAGTGTCACGTTAGCTCCGTTTTCTGCCAACGCTTCGGCATAGGCAAGTCCTAAACCTGAGGCTCCCCCCGTGATCAGGGCTGAACGCCCTTCTACGCTGAATTGCTCTAATACACGCATATCCCACCTCATAGAAATAACTGTTCATTGATGGGGATATTGTGTTCTTCACAATAAGTGACGTAGTGATTGATGAACCAGAAAACATCCAGCGTTTCTGCCCACTCCCCCTTCTCATCGAAGAACTCGTTAGCTCCCTGCATCCAAAATAGAGCTTTCATTCCATTAGCATCGTCGGTCACTAACGTGTGAGCCTGTCCGGGCATTTCCGTTATAAACTCACCAGGCCCGCAAACCCAGTCGTATTCCAAATATCGGAAAGATCCCTCCATTCCTACAGCCCATACCATTCCTCGGTGCTTATGGGTACCAATCACACCAGGGCTTTTAATCCATAAAATATTGCAATATGAACCGCCCCGGTTATTCCGGAGACCGG
>NZ_JAINWD010000055.1:0-29280 GCF_021021315.1 Halomonas sp. IOP_14
CCCGGGGAAATAACGGGAGCAGTGCCCAGTCAGGCGAGCTGATGACCCGCTACCACAATGACGTGGTGATCATGCCCCGGGATCAGACCTTTCGTCCGGTGCCCAACCCTAAACCTCGCGTTGACGGTCCCCAGGTGGCCTTTGTGGTCGGCCCCGAAGGCGAAGAGATCTACTGCGACGAGCACGGCCGGGTCAAGGTGCAGTTTCCCTGGGATCATTATGCCGAGCCCAACGAGACCGCCAGCTGTTGGGTACGGGTGGCTCAGGGTTGGGCAGGCGGTGGCTACGGCAGTATGGCGATCCCCCGGATCGGCCACGAGGTCATTGTCTCGTTTTTAGAGGGCGACCCCGATCAGCCGCTGGTCACCGGGCGCACCTACCACGCGGTGAATACCCCGCCCTATCCACTGCCGGCCAACAAGACCCGCACGGTGATCCGCACCCAGAGCCATAAGTCGGAAGGCTTTAACGAACTGCGCTTTGAGGATGCCACTGGCGAGGAGCAGATCTGGCTCCACGCTCAGAAAGACCTGGAGCTGCTCACCCTTAATGACCGCACCGAGGAGATCAAACGCGATAGCCATCTCAAAGTGCACAATGACCGTATCAGCGAGATCGACAACGACGAGCACCACACGGTGCACCGCCACCGCTTTGAGCACACCGAAGGCGCCCAACATTTAAATGTTGAAGGCACTATGCATATGCGTGCCGGGCAGGCCTGGCTAAGCGAAAGTGGCCGGGAACTGCATATCAAGTCGGGCCAAAAAGCGGTACTCGAAGCCGGTAGCGAAATCACCCTCAAGGTAGGCGGCAGCTTTATCAAGCTCGACGCCAGCGGTATCACCATCGTTGGCCCCCAGGTCAAGATCAACGCCGGTGGCAGCCCCGGCAATGGCACTGGGCAAGCCGCCGAGCCGCCCAAACTGCCACCGGTGTTAGAAGGTAAAGATCATGACCGGGCAGAAGCGATAGGGCATTCGCCGTTGCTAAGTAGTGATATTGAGCCAGCTACGCAATACGCCGCGCTGTTGCAAGAAAGTGCGTTATGCCCACTGTGCTCCCCTCGTAAGGAGGCGAAGTAACCATGGCCACTGTTAATCAGCCTACCCACTTGCTCAACGCCACAAGTTGGCAATGGCCGCGTAACCGAAACGTTTTTCTTATATTAGATGGCGTAAGGGTCAAAAAAATCGCACAGCGCTTATATACCTGGTCAGACGGCAACCTAAACGCTGAATTACTTTATGCAGGCACGCCCTTGTCATCATTGAATGACATTTCACCATGGCTAATCCAGCTTTCGGGGCCCCAGGATTTGGTATTGAAAAGCTATCTGGCTCAAGGAACGCTGCCTGAGTGGGGCTATTTAATCGAAAGTGACGCCTCTCTAACCGACGTGGCAAAACACTACCGCCAACTATTGGTCGTGTTACACCCCTTGGGAACACCCATGATGCTAAGAGTGGCTGACCCCGCTGTTATTGCCGCCATGCTGCCGAATAATAGCTCAACGGCCACGGCCCCATGGGGGCCCATACAGCAATTACATTTGCCGGATGCAGTGAAGAGCGCGTGGCAGCATCCAGAGCCCGGGCACTCCGCCACGGCACCGCTAATGATTGATGTTAGCGGCTATCAATTGAGCGAAGAGCAGCACCAACGATTGCAGGTCTGCAATAGACGCCGCGACATTCGCCACCTGATGACATTTGTAGAACAGCTTCATGACGGATGGCCATGTGTCGACTCAGCCCTACAGCGTTTTCGGTTACTCGCGTTATTAGTCGAAGATGCGCGTCATTACGGTTTCAACTCGCCTAAAGAGTGGGCACTGCTGTGCACCTTAATGGCTCGTTTGAACCTCACCTCCTGGGAGGCGCTAGAAAAGCATTCGATTTATCCATTGTTAATCGCCAGCAGCGATTCAGCCCTGCAGCGCCTAAAGCAAGCGCTAGCCACTACTTCACCAAAAACTGGGTCACCAAACACCGCCGCTGCGGCGATATAAGGAAGCTAACGATGTCTGCGTTTGAACGTCCCTCAGATGACCGTGACAATGCCGAATTTGCCGCCCACGAACTCTCTTCGCGGGATAGCGAAGAAGCCGCTACTTGCCCTCTCTTCACCGGCAAAGTGAGGCTGGTGCCGCTTCGTTACGGCATTGTAGAAGAGCTTGAACCAGAAAAAAGCATGCCTTACTCACTGACAGCTCGCCCGCTAGGGATACGCCTGCTGCGCAATGGCTTTCTCTATGTATTGGATGGTGAAAGCAACGAACTGCACGAGTACGAGTATCGCGATCAAGGGGACACCCTTAAGGGGCACAATGGCGGCAAGCTCGAGTACGAGACTGACCGCACGCTTTACGTCTGCTTTTCAGAGATCCAGTGGACGGGCGCAAAACGCGCCCAGGTGCAAGAAAGCGAAGAAGATCGCGATGCCTTTATGCAAGCGGTCAGTCTTGCCAGTGCCAATCCGGTTACCGGTGGAGGCAGGGATCTGATCACGACAGCCCAGGCAGAAGAGTGGGTGGCTGAATTTGCAGAAGACGCCGAGCTAGAGGTGCCGGAAGAAGGTTACGAGCATGAGGCGGAGCCTTATCTATGGGAAAATGATCACTACTACCACAAAACGCGTTTAGGCAAGCTGCTCGCTCAGCATGAGGTGGAGGATCGTGACGAGTGCCTTTGCCTGATTGCGCGCGATGATATTGGCGTGATGCGTGATTTAGCGCAGTTCCAGGATGAAGTCGTGGGGTGGATAGAGCAGTGGGCCACTGAGAAGGAGGGGCATACCGAGCGGGATTACATGCTGGCCTGCTATATAGAGTCGCTCTCCCAACTGAACGAAGCGTCATTGGACGACATGCGCCAGATGTCCGATGATCCCGCCGTTCAGGCGATGTTGGATGAAGTTGCCACGATGGAGGAGCCGCGGCAAAGTGAGGTTCGCCAGGAGCTGCTTGATTTTCTCAATCAGGAAAGTAATACCGGTAGATTGCCACAGTCCTACGACCCGGACTTACCCGAAGATCTTAAAGAGCGCCTTGACGACATCCGTGACGATGCGAGTCTCACTAATTCGCGCGCAATCTCTGATCGGCTGAATAGCGAAGTTCATCGCTACTACATTGAAGAGAGCCTTAGCGACAGCTTAGGAAGAGACTTTGTCGATCGCCACAGCGAGGCGCTGCTTTCGATGAAGCAGAAGCACAACGAGCGGCTCAAGGCTCTGCTAAAAGGCAGTAAAATCGGAGAGCGAGGCATTAATGACCTGATTGATCGGGGGCGCATGGATGACTTCCTCGCTGAACAGCGTCCCCGCCTGCAGCGCTGGAATGCTTTGCTCGATACTATCTCTGATGATCGTGCCGATATGCTGTGCAATACACGCTTCCATAACGCTGCCTGGTATTTTGATGCCCAGGTTGACGAACAGGTACATGAAGGCTTCAAAGCCCAGTACGGCTGCTTGAAAGATATCTGCCGCAACGATGAAGTAACGGAGCGGATAGCCGATTGGCTGGAGGGCGCGCCGTACTACGACCGACCGCTGTTCCATACGCTGCCGCTTGCTGACCAGAATGATTTCATCAGCCAGTACTCTACTATTGCTAATGCTGGCTACGGTACCTTGCTCAAACTGGATGATTTACGCAGTGAGCTTACGTCCCTAGAGGCGGGGCAGTTACCTGCCATTGATACACTGCCTGATAATACTCAGGTTATTGCCGATAGTGCTCATCAAACCTTGGGGCCCGCTATCTCGCGGGGAATCGCCCAGGTTATGGAAGAGTTTTATCAGGGTATCGACCGTCACTCGATGCCTGACATTGAGGAGCTATTCCGGCGCCTGCCCAAGGCCCTACCAGCGAGAATTCTGGATGCTGCCCAACGCACGGGTGCCACCTTTGTGGTGGCATCGCCTGAGGAGTTAACGAATTTTCGGCGCACCGTGCAACGTGTTTTGACGCTGCGTGAGGAGCTTGACATTATTCGCAAGCGCCGCAACGAGGTTAAGAAAACCGCCGGGCATCGCTCCCCTGAAGCTAAAGACCTGCGTAAGAAATTTGAGAACCTGCGCCATGAACTACAAACGGTGCATGAGCCCGCCCTGGCTAAAGCCATTAGCCCAATCGAAGAGCTTCCCGAAAACAGCGTCCGTATCGCGGGGGCTAACCCCGGACGGATTGGTCTGACAGCGGTATTTTCCGTAGCCCAGCAGGCTGAAGTGGGCAGGTTGGTTAGCAATATACGCCAAGGGATTGCGGCAGCGCCGAGGGTCAATCTGGCTGGGGATGGGCTGGGGCTTTTGGTGTTTGCATCTCAATTTTCAGTGTTATACAACGCTACAAAAGTACTAGTGGAAAATTATCTTAATGGTGGAGAACGAGATTGGACTCCTGTTTTAAAGAGTTTTGTTGCGACAGGCAGTGCTGGATTCCTAGCTGCTCAGGGGATTATGGATACTGCCCTCGGCGCTAGAGCGAAAGCGCTTGCCGGTGTTTTTAATGTGCCCGATGCTCAAAGTGTGAGTGCCTCCCTTGGAAGGCTACATGTTTTTCTTGGTGGTTTTACATATGCTTTAGGCATTTTTACGTCATACGAGAGCGTTTCTAACCGCCATGGAACATGGCAGGAAGCTGTCCGTAGCGGTAACCGCAGCGCTCAAAGTGCTGCCATGGCGAGTATGGTTGGTGCGGGTGGCATGTTGGGGGCCAATGCTTATGGGCTAGTCAACACTCTGCATACCGGTTTCTCGGCGATATTCCGAGGCGCCGAGTGGGCTGCGGCGGGTACACGCCTGGGGACGGTGTTTTGGCGCTTTAATCTCGCCGGGGGCTTGTTTAGCATACTTGAACTGGGAGGGAGCTGGCTGACTAACTATTACAGTATTAGTCGCCATGACGAATGGTTGCTTTCCACCCCCTGGAGCCAGGATGCCGCTAAAGCCGGTAATGATACGCTTGAAGCGTATCAGGCACGGTTACAAGAGATTGCCCAGGCACCCAAAATCAATGTCACGATTGAAGAGGCTGATAGTTGGTGGAAGAGGAGAGTAAGTGGGCCAATATCGGTCGATTTTAAACTCGTCTTGCCTATTAGTCTTCAAGACCTCATGGCACCGTTTGGCGGCAAGGCACCGGTGCGCCTTTCCCTGGGGGCTTACCAGGTACTCCCTGAAGATGGTGGCCGAGATTATCGGCCTGAACGTTGGGTGACGGCCACCGATAAGATCGTGGAAAGCCTGTCACTTGCGGATAAAGCGCCACTCGCGTTTGCCCTGCCTCAGCCCGAGCCGCTGAACTCAATATCCGCACGCCCCACCCATAATGTTTTTGCCGTTCGGCTGGAAGTGCTGGGCCGCGATGGCCAATACCAGGCTAACGATTACCATATTTACCTGTCGCCTGCGGGGGGCAGCGGAGATTACACACCATCGGATGTTGCTATTCGTGGCGGGGAAGCCCCCTGGCAGCATATCGACCCCCTTCTTTATTAATCGATTTAAGGTAGCCCTATGTCGGCCAAACAACACCCAACGCCGCGTCCGGATATCCTTCAGCCCCACCGGGCTGGTGATGTTGAGTCATTTCCAGGTGGCAAGGTTATTTACCTGTCGCCAGTCCCCTTGCCTACGGGTGTAGCCCCCTTGGATTTCAATCAGGCGATTGGGGAAGTAAACGATGCCTACTTGGATTTCGGCGGCAGCCTTCCCACGCCATTTACTTGGCAGTTTACGTTAGGCATACCCTTTATTAGTTTTTTAATGCTGGTTTTTCTGATTCCAGTGTTGGGGGGGGGGCTAATGTGGTTTATAGGAAAGGATATTGCTCTATTTTATGTAGGGGTTGCCGGGCTTTTTAATGAAGCCTTTGCCAAGGCCTCTGTGATCTGCACCTTGATACTGATTCTCGCCTTGTTTATCAAAGCCCACTACCACTTCAAGTTTCGCGAGGCTGTGCCCACCCGTTTCCATCGCCAGCGCCGTGAGGTGGCCTTTGCGCCGGGCGGCGGAAAACCGCCCATCATCGTGCCCTGGGAGAACGTGGCGGCCTGGGTGACCCAGGCGCAGGGGGTAACGCAATACGGTGTGCAGCGTCAGTATGGCTTGGGGATAGGCTTTATCGAGCCTGAAACCGGGCAGCAGCACTTCCTGGAATTATCACAGCCGGGCATGCCATTGGCATTGGGGCTTTGGGAAGCGGTGCGGGCTTATATGGAGTACGAGGTCAATACTCGCGAAGAAATTCAAGATCCCCACGGGCTGCATCGCCCCGGTGACCCGCCCTACGAGGGCGTGCATACCTTCCACAATGCCCGGCGTCGGTTGCACCGCCGCTACCGCGAGGGCGATATCGGCCTGTTCAAGGTCACCATGTGGTACCTGTGGCACATTATCGACCTATGGACGATACCTTTTCACCTTGCGGAATGGGAGATAAGCGTCATCCAAAAAGCTGGACAGAAAACGCTACCAGCGAGTCTTGATCAGTGGTCGCAATCCCTTCCCGAAGAGCAGTGGGCCAAGCCTAGCGCAGAGCTCACGCGCCTATCAAAAGAAGTCAGGCAACGTCGTGCCCAGCAGCCAAACCGGCCGATCACGGCTATCTTCGCCGAGATTTATGGCGAAGAGACGCCAATGTCAGCCTGATGAAGTGGGCAGTATATCGACCCCCTTCTTTATTAATTGATTTAAGGCACCCCTATGTCGGCCAAGCAACACCCAACGCCGCGGCCTGATATTCTCCAGCCCCACCGGGCTGGAGATGTCGAGCCCTTTCCAGGTGGCAAGGTTATCTACCTTTCCCCTGCTCCCTTGCCCACGGAAGCGGCGCCCTTGGATTTCAATCAGGCGATTGGGGAAGTGAACGATGCCTACTTAGATTTCGGAGGCAGCCTTCCCACGCCATTTACTTGGCAGTTTACGTTAGGCATACCTTTTATAGGGTTTTTAATGCTAGCTTTTCTTCTGCCCTTGATTGGAGGGGTGGCAATTGGGATATATGGAAAAGATGTAGATGCATTTTTTCTGGTTACTGGACTCGTATTTGATGAGGTGTTTTCTCAGGCCGTAGTGTTCTCGACATTGGTATTACTATTAGCCTTAGTGATTAAAGCCCACTATCACTTTAAGTTTCGCGAGGCTGTGCCCACGCGTTTTCATCGCCAGCGCCGTGAGGTGGCCTTTGCGCCGGGTGGCGGAAAACCGCCCATCATCGTGCCCTGGGAAAACGTGGCAGCCTGGGTGACCCAGGCGCAAGGGGTAACGCAATACGGTGTGCAGCGTCAGTATGGCTTGGGGATAGGCTTTATCGAGCCTGAAACCGGGCAGCAGCACTTCCTGGAATTATCACAGCCGGGCATGCCCCTGGCGTTTGGGCTTTGGGAAGCGGTGCGGGCTTATATGGAGTACGAGGTCAATACTCGCGAAGAAATTCAAGATCCCCATGGCCTGCATCGCCCCGGTGATCCGCCCTACGAGGGCGTGCATACTTTCCACAATGCCCGGCGCCGGTTGCACCGCCGCTACCGCAAGGGCGACATCGGTCTGTTCGCGGTCACCATGTGGTACCTGTGGCACATTCTTGACCTATGGACGATTCCTTTTCATCTTGCCGAATGGGAAATACGCGTTATCCAAAAGGCCGGACAGAAGACGCTACCAGCGAGCCTTGATGAATGGTCGCAACCTCTGCCTGAAGAACAGTGGGCCAAGCCTAGCGCAGAGCTCACGCGCCTCTCAAAAGAAGTCAGGCAACGTCATGCCCAGCAGCCAAATCGGCCGATCACGGCTATCTTTGCCGAGGTTTATGCAGAGGAAACGCTACTCTCAGCCTGAAGAACCGAGAGTGGGTGCGCAACCAGGTCGCTTAGCGATAGTGTATCAATAACCCAGTATTGGAGAGTACAGCATTGAGTGAAAAAGAAGCCTGCACAAAAGAAGAGAAAGCCTTAGTTGAAAACATTGATTTCGAGTGTCCCTCATGCAGCTCTTGTTTCTGCGAAGATTCACCATGGATTGCCGACCTTTTGAAAGCCAATAAGGCTACTTGCCCAGATTGTGAAGGCGAGTTGCTGATTGGGACTGAAGACAAGGATCGCCTAGCGAGTGTTATGAAGAAAAGAGAGCGATTCGGGAAGGCGATGGTTGTCTTTATGCTGCTCTACACCCTCGGGGGACTAATCGTGTCTCTCTACTTTGGCGGACTTGGGTTTATTCTTTATATGCCCGTCGGGCTGGGGATTTTTGGTTTACTGAAGGCGCTCGTTGATAACCAGACTGATTTGACAATTGGTCTGAATAAAGCCTGATGATGGTGATGTTGTCTATTTGGTAGAGGGTTGACCAGGATGTTAGAAGTGTGGCTGGGTTTTGGAGTCAGTTTCTTAACCTATGCCACATTTTAAAAAGAAGTGGTTGGATTTAAGGGCTTGCTGTTAATTAGTTGTTGTTTTTTTGATGTTAATGTTTTCTCTCTTTTAATTTGGGACGCACCATGAATGGCCGTATGCAGGCGCAAGTCAGCGCTCTTCGAGAAATGAAAGTTTCCTCATTTTCATTAAATGACAATCTTTTTTGCCTTTTAAACTATTCGCCCAGTAATAGCCATACGGATTTAAAGCATCGGCTGCGGCATAACGTTCAGCAATTCTGCTTAAATGCCGAAGAGGCCAACATGATCGAGTCTGCTCTAGTGGACTCTGCTATGCGTTTGAAAGCAGAGGTGGCGTGGTTGCCAGGTGCTGGTTTTACCCAAGCCCTCCAAGCGGTTGAGGGGCAGCTTGATGAGGATTCGCTGAGCCCACCATTTGCTAGGTTTAACTTGTCGGTTCACAATTTAACAGCCGAAAGTATATTAAAGCCTGATACGGTTAACAATGTATTATACGAGTGGCAGAAACTTAATAAATCTACCTTATTAGATAGTATTAACCAGCAGCGGCGTGCCGGGAACTTCAGTGAAGTGTCGATGATAGAGCTTGAATACGCCCTGGAATGGCATGCAAAGCGCATTGCTCATGCTGTAGTGAACGCCTTTGAACCGCACGGTGCTTCTGTGCTGGGCAGTGTCTTAATGGCAATAAGTAAAGATGAAAAAATTGATGTTGCTAACAATCAGTTAGCAGTTTTTTTATATGATACGTATCATGAAAATGTTGCTGGTTTGCTAGCAGAGTTAGAAGAAGGTCTTGAGTCTATATCTACTGAAATTTATCAAGCGGTTAGTTCAGAGCAAAGATTGTCCTATGAGGACACAATGTCGAATGAGCTAAGTGAGTCTGAAAAAGAGCTTTTTGAGTATGTCGCTACCGCTGAAAATAAAGCCCGCAACTGGGTGTCTATTGCTCAGCCATTAGTAGCATTTCATAACCGAGCGGGCAGTCGTTTTGTACCCCATGAGCATTTAATGTGGCTTGTTTCAGAGTGTTCTGCAAACCTTAGTTCATCAATCTGCACTTGTTTCAAAGAACTGAACGAGCGCTTGGTTAACCTGGCGTTAGAAGTCGCTCTGGATGCGCCTGATGCGTTGGGTCGCGCACGTTTGATACAAGAACTCTATGTGTATATGACTGCACCATTGACTAGCGATGAATATGAACCTAGCTCTATGCAAAGAGGGGGAGGGCGACAAGATTTCCTAAACGATATTAGACAACATGATGCTCGCCTTGAAAAAGCAGGCAGCCCCATGGCGCTTAGTAATAATTTCTTTAGTGAATTTATCGAATACCTGAAACAGAGCCCCTCCGAACAAGACCAATTGCAAGCGTGGCATACGCTTTTTATTATGGTAAACAGTCTTTTATTGGATCATGTAGAGTATGATCATGCTGCCTCTCAGCTGCTGTTGGTTGAACAGGCCTTTCCCTTAACCAGTGAGCCTGGGCGCCGCCTGAAGAAGTGGTGGTTAGCGTTTATTGAGGATGAAGTTATCAGCCTTCCGCCAGAGCAGGGTGGGCAGCCAATGCCTAAAACTTGCGCGGTTATTCAAGGTGAAACGTTGCTATGTCATCCTGACACTACTCAGCACTCTTCAACAACGACGCTACTCTCACGTTTTTCTTTTAAGAAAATATTAAAATGGTGCGGCATGGTAATCCCTTCAAAAAATAACGATCGTCAAAAATAGAGCTTCCGTCACCTAATCGTAAGGAGGTTCTGCATCAGGCAATCAGGTTTTCGATAGCCAGATGCAGTCGATTCTAAAGCAAGCTGAGATTGAGGTGTGTTTCAATAATGTTAAGAGCGGTTCTGGCCGCCCTTAACAGTGTTAAGCAGCGTGATCACCCCTCAACCCACACCTCATCACCTTTAAATTCGACCTTCCAGGTACGTAGCTTAACGTCCTCATCCTCTAAACACTGGCCGTCTTCAAGGCGGAAGTGCTGCTTGTAGATAGGCGAGGCGACTACCGCCGAGCCTTTAAGGTCGCCAACGATGCCTCGAGCGATCACGTTGGCGTTTGAAAAGGGGTCATGGTGGTCGAGAGCATAGAGTTCATCGCCCTTTCCTCGTAGCCCGGGCAAGTAGAAAATAGCTACCTGGGCGGGGCCTTCGGCGGTTTCCAGCCAGGCGGCGATGCCAGAGAACGCTACCAGATCATCTTTGGTACAAACTTTTTGCCACGCCGTGTTGTTTTCAGAAGCGTGGTTTTCAAAAGCCTCGCTATTGTGCACATCCGCCATATCCATCTCTTTTTTCAGTGCCGTTGCGGTCATGGGTTGCCTCGTTTTTATTCAGTGTCAGTGTCAGTGTCAGTGTCGTTGTCAGTGTCAGGGCCCAGCGTCGCTTAAGCGGGGCGCAGCTGGCCGCGCTCGGAGGTCATAATGATTGACGGATCCGGGCGGTCGTCGTTGACGAAGCTGCGGAAGCGCTTGAGTTTCTCCGGGTCGCTGATGGCGTCGGCCCATTCGCACTGGTATGTATCCACCACGGTTTGCATCTGGCGCTCCAGCTCGTCGTTGATGCCTAAGCTGTCTTCCAGAATCACCTCTTTGAGGTACTCCAGGCCGCCGTCGAGGTTTTCGCGCCACACCGAAGTGCGTTGCAAACGGTCGGCAGTGCGCACGTAAAACATCAAGAAGCGGTCAATGGTGCGGTAGAGCTGCTCGTCGTCCAGGTCGGTGGCAAACAGTTCGGCGTGGCGGGGGCGCATACCGCCGTTACCGCAAACGTAGAGGTTCCAGCCGTTTTCGGTGGCGATAATGCCGATGTCTTTGCTCTGAGCTTCGGCGCACTCGCGGGTGCAGCCGGAAACGCCAAACTTGATCTTGTGCGGTGAGCGCAGGCCCTTGTAGCGGTTCTCTAACTGAATCGCCATGCCGACGCTGTCCTGCACGCCGTAGCGGCACCAGGTGCTACCTACGCAGGATTTCACCGTGCGCAGCGATTTACCGTAGGCGTGGCCGGTCTCGAAACCTGCAGCAATTAGCTCTCCCCAGATATCCGGCAGGTCTTCCAGGCGGGCGCCGAACAGATCGATACGCTGGCCGCCGGTGACCTTGGAGTAGAGGCTGTATTTTTTGGCCACTTCACCCAGCACGATGAGTTTGTCCGGGGTAATCTCGCCACCGGCAACACGCGGCACTACTGAGTAGGTGCCGTTTTTCTGCATGTTGGCCATAAAGGTGTCGTTGGTGTCCTGCAGGGGAATATGCGCCGCGTCGGTGATCGGCTCGTTAAAGCAGGAGGCCAGAATTGATGCCACGGTGGGTTTGCAGATATCGCAGCCCAGGCGGTGGGTGTCGGCGTTGCCGTGTTTTTCAATCAAGTCAGTGAAGGTTTTAATACCTTCAACGCGCACAATATCGTAAAGCTCCTGGCGGGTATGGGCGAAGTGTTCGCAAATCGATTTATCGACTTCGACACCGCGGGCTTCCAACTCATGGTCAACCACGCTTTTAAGCAGCGCTGTGCAGCCGCCACAGCCGGTACTGGCTTTGGTGGCCGCTTTGACACCGCCTAGATCTACTGCGCCAGCGTCAATAGTGGCGCAAATATCACCTTTAGTGACGTTGTGACAAGAGCAGATGGAGGCGGTTTCCGGCAGCGCACCGGGGCCGAGAGTGGGCGCGGCGCCGCTGCTTTGGGGCAGAATCAATGAGGCGGGCTCGTCGGGCAACTCAATGCCGTTGGAGTAGTACTGCAGCAGCGTGTCGTAAACGCTGTTATTGCCCACCAGCATGGCGCCGAGCAGCTTTTTACCGTCGCTGGAGACCACCAGTTTGCGGTACTCCTGCTTGATGGGGTCTAGGTAGCGGAACATGCGAGCGCTGGGGTTTTGGTTGCCGTGGGCATCACCAATCGAGCCCACATCCACGCCCAGCAGCTTGAGCTTGGTGCTCATATCCGCGCCGCCAAACTGGGTATCGCCTTCGGTTAGCGTCGAAAATGCTGCTTTGGCCATTTGATAACCGGGGGCGACCAGGCCAAAAATGCTCTGGTTCCACAGCGCCACTTCACCAATTGCCAGAATGGCCGGGTCGCTGGTGAGGCACTGGTTATCCACCACCACGCCGCCGCGTTCACCAATCTCCAGGCCGCAATCACGGGCCAACTGGTCGCGGGGGCGGATGCCTGCTGAGAACACAATCAGGTCGGTTTCCAGCACTTTGTCGTCTTGGAAGACCATGCGGTGGCGGCTTGCCTCGCCATCTTCAATACGCTGTGTGGCCCGTTCAAGAAGCACCTGTACGCCCAGCGCTTCGATTTTTTCCCGCAGTAGCTCGCCGCCTTCGTTATCCACCTGCATCGGCATTAGGCGTGAGGCGAACTCCACCACGGCGGTATCCAGGTTCAGGCCGCGCAGGGCGTTAGCCGCTTCAAGGCCCAGCAAGCCGCCGCCCACGACCACGCCGGTGGTGGCGTTTTCGGCGGCGGCCTGAATGGCGTCTAAATCGTCCAGGGTGCGGTACACCAGGCAGCCATCGCGGTCATTACCGGGAATCGGCGGCACGAAAGGGAACGAGCCGGTAGCCAGCACTAGGCGGTCGTAAGGGTAACGGCCTTGTTCGGTGACCACCTCTTGTGAGTTGCGGTCGATCTCAATGACGGCTTCGCTTGTGCGCAGTCCAACGCCGCTGGTGGCGTAGTAATCCGCTTCGCAAAGCGCTAGCGAATCGGCATCGCGGCCGCTGAAATATTCAGACAGGTGCACCCGGTCGTAGGCGCGGTGGCGCTCTTCGCCAAACACGGTGACCTGATAGCGCTCAAGGGCGCTGTTATCGACGAGCTGCTCGACCAAGTGGTGGCCGACCATGCCGTTACCAATAATAATAAGCTGCTGTTGGGTAGACATTTAAGCCGCCTCCGACGTTGTATGAGAAGAGTGTTTTGAAGAAGATTGTTTTGAAGAAAGCTCAGAAGAATCAGGGCTGTGCTGAGATGCTTCGCGGAGCACCTCGACATCAGCAACACCAAACAACAAGGCTTGGCGGTAAGCGTTGAGATCGGTACCCGCGAGCGCCTGTTCGAAGTACCAGGGGCCTTGGCTGGTGTCGCCGTAAAGCACCGCACCTTCAATCTGGCCGTCGCGTAGCAGCAGGCGGCGGTAGTCGCCGCGCTCAATGTCGTGGTAATTCAGCACTTCATGCTCGGCGCTGGCCTCGGTGGGGCCAAAGGCGTAGAGCGCTACACCGCTAATTTTGAGTTTGGTAGCGCTGGGAGCATCCGCGTAGCCTTGGGTATGAGTGCCGCACAGCGTCGCGGCGAGCACTTCTACCTGACGCCAGATCGGCTCCACCAAGCCGTAGGTGGTGCCATCGAACTGGCAGCACTCGCCCAGTGCTGAGACCGCCGGGTCGCTGGTGGTGAGCCATTCGTCAACTACAATAGCTCGATCAGTGCGTAGACCTGCCTGGCGGCCAAGTTCCGCATTAGGGGTAATGCCCGCGGCAACGATCACACTGGAGGCGTTCAACTGGCGGCCATCGGCAAGATGCACCTTAGCTACCCGGCCCAGGGCGTCACTCTCTAGCCTCGCTAACTGCGCGCCGGTGATGATCTGTAGACCGCGTTGAGTGAGGGTGTCTTTAAGCAGGTGTGCAGCGGTAACATCCAACTGGCGGTTCATCAGCCGCTCGCTGCGCTGGAGCACGCTCACCTTGATATCACTGCCGCGTTTACGCAGTCCTTCAGCAGCTTCAAGACCCAGCAGGCCGCCGCCAATCACGACAGCGTCACCGCCCTTTTGAGCAATGGCTTCTAGTGATTCGGCATCTTGCAGGTCGCGAAAGCCATGTACGCCCTCAAGCTCAATGCCGGGAACGTTGGGCAGCGCTGGACGCGAGCCGGTGGCGATGACCAAATGATCGTAATCAAGCGATCGGCCGCTATCGGTGGTCAATGTTTGGCGTGCGCGATCAAGCATCTCGACCTTTTCACCCAGTATCAGCGTAACGCCCTGTTCGGCGTACCACTGGGTATCGCGCAGGGTAAGCGCCTCCTGCTGCATCTCACCGGCCAGCAGTGGTGAAAGCAGAATACGGTTGTAGGCAGGGCTTGGCTCTGCGCCAATCACCGTGATGCGCTGGGGGCGTGTGGGCTGTTTTACCAACGCCTCAATTAGGCGGTGGCTTGCCATACCATTGCCAATGACCACCAGATGGTCGTTGGATGAGCACCGGGAAGTAGTTTCCATGGGGGGCTCCTCTGTGTCTTTGCGGCTGCTTGAGCACCAAACAAAAAAACGCCCCTGTCGCGCACCTCTTTGCAAATAATCGCAAAAGCGTGCGTAACAGGGGCGTCGTTGCCCGATAGCGTCGTTTTAAATACGCGACAACCGCCATTGGCTGCCAGCTGATTAAAAACCTTACCCTGTAACAAGCAAGGAGCTAGCCAACTGGCCGTATAGCATATTTTTTTAAATAACTTCAGCTGCTTATGTTTAGGTGATAGGTAAACGGTGGCCAGGCTCTTCGGATAGACTGCACGGTGATGGTGCGAAAAGAGAGGTGGCCTGCACTCTCAAGCACCATTTAGCGCGCACACAGTGCGAAAAAGAGCGTTGCGTGATGATTTGTTATTTTTTAACCATCTGTTTTTAAATGATTAAATTTTATATGGCCGGTTGTCGGCTTGGCTCTTGCAGTTCCCAAGGCAATAAGTAAGTTAACAAGGGATAAGCGCTCATTGTTTGGCGATGGCAGCGAACAATTCCAAAGCCGTTAGAAAAATAAGTAGCCGTTAGAAAATGTGTAGCTGTTAGTAAATCTTCATTTGTTTGAAGAGACTATTGTAAAGAGTAATGCACCGATGAAGGTGCGCTGTGGCAACGACGTCCAGCCCTCTTCTCTTAATGCGTTTATATAGCGCATTAGAGAATGGGACTGGGCGTTTTTTTATGCCCGGCATTTATATACGTATATACGGCGTTCAGGTTCGACCCGAGGAGGTATTATGCGAGGGGCAAAAGCAGGGCAGCAGTCCACAACGACGCAGCAAGCCAAAACCACCTGCCCCTATTGCGGCGTTGGCTGTGGCGTGACGGCAACCGTTGAAGCGGGCACGCTGAGCGCTGTAGAGGGCGACCGCGAGCATCCGGCGAACTTCGGGCGGCTGTGTGTCAAAGGTTCTGCGCTACATGAAACCTTGGGACAACAGGGGCGGCTGACTCACCCTCGCGTTGATGGTGTTGAGGTCTCCTGGGACACCGCCCTAAGCACTACTACCGAACGCTTAAACACCCTACGGGCCGAGTATGGCAACCACAGTGTGGCAGCGTACCTATCCGGTCAGCTGCTGACTGAAGACTACTACGTGGCCAATAAGCTGTTTAAAGGATTTTTAGGCACGCCCCATTTAGATACTAACTCAAGGCTGTGTATGGCCTCAGCGGTGGTTGGCTACAAGCGTGCCTTCGGTGCCGATGCGGTGCCGTGTAACTACGAGGATTTGGAAGAGGCGGAACTGATCGTGTTGGTGGGTTCCAACTTGGCTTGGAATCACCCGGTACTTTACCAGCGCATCAAAGTGGCCAAAGAGCGCAATCCATTGATGCGTTTGGTGGTGATCGATCCGCGCGTCACCGACAGCTGCGAAATCGCCGACCTCTACCTGGGGATTAAGCCAGGCAGCGATGCTTACCTGTTTAACGGCTTGCTGGCGTGGATGGCGCAGCGTCGCAGGCTTGATACCCTCTACCTTGAGCGCCACACCGAAGGGTTTGACGATGCTCTGGCGGCGGCCCAGCAAACCGCGGGCTCAGTGGCGGAGGTAGCGGCGGCCTGTGATGTTGACCCCGAGCGACTGGAAACCTTCTACTACTGGTTTGCCAGCCAGCTGCATGTGGTTACCCTCTACTCTCAGGGCGTTAATCAATCTGCCAGTGGTACCGATAAGTGCAACGCGATTATTAACTGTCACTTGGCTGGCGGCAAAATCGGTTTACCGGGGGCAGGGCCGTTCTCGATTACCGGCCAGCCCAACGCCATGGGTGGGCGCGAAGTAGGCGGGTTGGCCAACCAGCTAGCCGCGCATATGGATTACCACACCCCAGGCGCCCTCGATCTAGTCAGCCGCTTTTGGACTACCGACAGCCTTACACCGATCCTGCCGGAAGGGCCCGGTTATAAAGCAGTGGAGCTGTTTGAGGCCATCGAGCGTGGCGAAATAAAAGCGCTGTGGGTGATGGCCACCAATCCCGCGATTAGCCTTCCCGATGCTGCGCGGGTGCGTGCTGCGCTGGAGAAATGTCCGCTGGTGATTGTTTCCGAGTGCGCTGCCCATACCGATCTGCTGCCTTATGCCGATATTGTGCTGCCAGCCTCGGGGTGGTCGGAAAAAGATGGCACCGTGACTAACTCCGAGCGGCGCATTTCTCGCCAGCGGGGCATGCTGCCGCCCCCAGGTGAGGCCCGCCACGACTGGTGGATAATCTGCGAGGTGGCGAAACGATTAGGGTTTGCCGAGGCGTTTAACTACGCGCACCCTTGGGAGATTTTCGACGAGCACGCTCGTCTC
This sequence comes from Halomonas sp. IOP_14, assembly GCF_021021315.1. Lineage (NCBI taxonomy): Bacteria > Pseudomonadati > Pseudomonadota > Gammaproteobacteria > Oceanospirillales > Halomonadaceae > Halomonas > Halomonas sp. IOP_14. The sequence goes on from NZ_JAINWD010000055.1 coordinate 16,969, forward strand.
TCAGGGTTTGAAAACGGAGTTGATAACAGCACGGTGCCCGGCAACCCGCAGCGGTTGTTTGATATATCGGGTTTGGTGGGCCTGGGCCGGGATGGTTACGACGCCTTAGCCCCCATTCAATGGCCGGTCACAAAGGCCGCACCCCATGGCACTGCGCGGCTGTTTGAGGATGGCGAGTTTGCCACCGCCAATGGTCGCGCCAAGCTGCTGGCGATCAAGCCCCAAGGGCCTGAGCAGGCGCTGAGCGCCGCTTATCCGCTGCGTCTGAACACCGGCCGGATTCGTGACCAGTGGCACACCATGACCCGCACCGCTCGCTCACCGCGGTTAATGAATCACCGCGCCGAACCCTTTATGGATGTGCACCCAGAGGATGCCCACACTGCCGGTGTAACCGATCAAGGGCTGGCGGTGTTAACCGCCGAGAAAGGCGAATTTCGTGCTCGGGTGCGGGTCTCCAATGCCCAACGCCGCGGTGAGGTCTTCGTACCCATCCACTGGACTGACTGCTTCACCCAGCAGGCCAGAAGCAGCGCGCTGATCGACAGCATTACCGATCCGCTCTCTGGGCAGCCAGAATCGAAGCACGGCGCCGTGGCGCTGGCGCCGCTTGCTACTGATTGGCAGGCTACTCTACTGATCGCCGAAGGGGCAACGGAATCAACACCTTGGTGCACCAGTGCCTACTGGACACGTATTCCCATGCGCGGCTGCCAACGCTGGCAGCTTGCCAATACGCAGTCGGTTAATGACTGGTTGGCGCAACTGAAAACGTGGCTGCCCGGCGACGTATCGGTTATCAGCCAAGACCCTACTAACGGACGTCTGCGCGCCGCCTGCGTGGAAAGCGGTCAATTGCGCTGGTGGCTGATGGTTGGCCCGCCCAAAGAGTTGCCAGGGTTGGCGTGGCTGGAAGCGCGTTTTAACGAGGCGGCGCTGAGCGATACCCACCGCCGGCGCCTATTGGCGGGCTGCGACGACGGTGCTGCGGATACCGGGCCGGTGGTGTGTAGTTGCCACCAAGTGGGCCAAACCACCATCGTCAGCGCTATCCGAGAGGGCGACACCAGCGTAGAAGCGTTGGGCGCCAGGCTCGCCTGCGGCACCCAGTGCGGTAGCTGTATTCCCGAATTGAAATCACTTATTGAAGAGGAGCGGCCCAATGCCCGCACTAAGCAACCCCTTGCTACAGAAGTGGTTTAACGCCTTTATGCGGTTATCGCACCGCGCGCTAACGCCGTGGGTTCAGCAGGCTGTAGACATACGTTTGCCACTGCGTGGCGAGTGCCGCGCCGGGCAGGTTTACCTGGTTGGCGCAGGCAGCGGCGATGCGGAGCTGTTAACCCTCAAGGCCGCACGCTTACTTATGCAGGCGGACGCCGTGGTATATGACCGCTTGGTGGGCGATGACGTTCTGGCGCTGATTCCTAGCGGCAGCGAACGCTACTACGTTGGCAAAGCCCGCGGCCACCACAGTGTACCCCAAACGGAGATCGGCGAGCTGATGGTAAAACTCGCCCGGGAAGGTAAATCGGTGGTGCGCTTGAAAGGCGGCGACCCGGCGGTATTCGCGCGGATGGGCGAAGAGCTGGATGCCCTGGCCACTGCCGAGATCCCCGCTGCCATTGTGCCGGGGATCACCGCTGCTTCAGCCGCCGCTGCCTGCATGGGCATTCCGCTCACCGATCGCGGTCATGCGCAGCAACTGCGCTTTGTGACTGCCCAGCTATGCCGCGAAGACGGTACGCCGGATTGGGCATCGCTGGCGCGCAAGGATGAAACCCTGGTGTTTTATATGGGGCTTTCAAAAGTGAGTGCAATTTGCCACGGCCTACGCCAAGCAGGCCTGCCGGATGAGTGGCCGATCATGCTGGTGGCTAACGCCAGCCAGAGTGAACAGCAGTCGCTGGTGGGCTCGCTGGCGGATATGCCCGAAAAACTCGCCGCAACTCCCTTACCGTCACCCTGTTTGATTGTGGTGGGCAGTGTGGTGCAAAGAGTCGCCACGACGCCCGCTAACCTAGCCACCAATTTTTGCTCTGCACAGCAAATCACGCCTTAGCGGCAGGGTTTGCGGTGCGCGTTTTATTCTTCTGACCCTTACAACCAGCTACCAAGGAAAAGCTCTCTATGTCCTACTTATTGCCTGCTGAATTTGCTACCAAGATGGTCGATGCTGGCGAAGCCAAGCTTCACATGTCTACCCGTGATGCGCTGATTCGCGCTTTTATGGCGGGGGCTATTTTGGCCATCGCGGCGGTGTTTGCGGTGACCGTAGCGGTGCAAACCGGCTACCCGATTATCGGCGCCATCCTGTTTCCGGTGGGTTTCTCGATACTCTATCTAATGGGCTTTGATCTGTTGACCGGGGTGTTTGTGTTAACGCCGCTGGCGTGGCTGGATAAACGACCTGGGGTGACGATTAATCGTATTCTCAAGCACTGGGGTATTGTGTTTATCGGTAATTTTGGTGGGGCATTAACGGTCGCCTTTCTCATGGCGATTGTGTTCACCTACGGCTTTAGCACCGAACCCAGCGAAGTGGGGCGGGTCATTGGTGAAGTGGGCGAAGGGCGCACGGTTGGTTATAAAGAGTATGGCGCTGGCGGCATGGCGACGATTTTTATTCGCGGCATACTGTGCAACTGGATGGTGTCGCTGGGGGTAGTGGGGGCAATGATCTCAACCACGGTGAGCGGTAAGGTCATTGCCATGTGGATGCCGATTATGCTGTTCTTCGGTATGGGCTTTGAGCACTCGGTGGTCAACATGTTCCTGTTCCCATCTGGGCTGATGATGGGCGGTAACTTCTCGATTATGGATTACCTGATCTGGAACGAAATTCCGGTAGTGCTGGGTAACTTGATCGGTGGCCTAGCGCTAACTGGCCTGACTCTCTACACCACCCACGTGCGTACCGCGCCGCAAAAAGCCCTATGATCTGATAGGCAGCAGTTTGTCATTAACCAAGCCTTCGCTCCGGCGGAGGCTTTTTTAGGGGAAGCATAATGGCAGCGCTGACCATTTCGCTCGGCCAGCACTCTGATAAAGGGCGCAAGCCAAGTAATCAGGATTTTTACGGCGCTTATTTACCCAGCGACTCCCAGCGCGCCACCAAAGGGATTGCGATCGCGTTAGCGGATGGGATCAGCAGCAGCGAAGTGAGCCGGGAAGCGAGCGAAGCAGCAGTGGGCGGTTTCTTAACAGACTACTACGCCACCCCCGCCACCTGGGCGGTTAAAACCTCCGCCCAGCGGGTGCTGCAGGCCACCAATGCATGGCTTTATGCCCAAACCCGGCAGAGCCAGTATCGCTATAACCTGGATCGTGGCTATGTGTGTACCCTCAGCGCGGTGGTGATTAAATCCACCACTGCGCACCTGTTTCACGTTGGCGATAGCCGTATCTATCAGCTCGCCGGCAATACGCTGGAGCCACTGACCGAGGATCATCGCTTCTGGGCATCCCGGGAAGTCAGTCATTTAAGCCGCGCCATGGGGGCCAGCCAGCACCTGGAGCTGGATTATTGCGCCGTATCGCTGAGTGAGGGCGATGTGTTTGTACTCACTACCGACGGTGTTTATGAGTGGCTAACCGGCGCTGAAATGGCCGCGCTGATTCATGCCCATTGGGGCGATCTCGATGCGGCGGCTGAGGCGCTAATCGCGGCTGCCATCGATCATGGCAGCGATGACAACCTCACCGTGCAAATTGTGCGCATTGATTCGCTGCCTGAGCGCCACGCTAATGAACTCTACGCGGCGCTGGGCACACTGCCGTCACCGTCTGAATTGCGCGCAGGAAGTGAGCTGGATGGCTACCGCATTGTGCGTCAACTGCATGCCAGCAGCCGCAGCCATGTCTACCTGGCGGAAGAGGTAGCGAGTGGCGAGAAGGTGGCACTTAAAACCCTCTCAACCGAGCTAAGCCAAGACTCGGCGAGTATCGAGCGGTTTGTGCGCGAAGAGTGGATTGCCCGACGCATCGATAATCAGCACGTGCTTAAAGCCCCCGCCCAAGAGCGCCCTCGCCGCTACCTTTACACCGTGCTGGCGTATATCGAAGGGCAAACCCTGACCCAGTGGATGCGTGACCACCCCAACGCCGAATTAGCCAGCGTTCGTCCCATCGTCGAGCAGATTGCCAAGGGGCTACGCGCCTTTCATCGCCTGGAAATGCTGCATCAGGATTTACGCCCCGATAACGTCATGATCGATAGCCACGGAACGGTGAAGCTGATCGATTTTGGCGCTGCCAAGGTGGCGGGCCTTGCCGAAGAGGTCGGGGCGGCTAGCGACGATATTCTAGGCACTGTCCAGTACACCGCGCCGGAGTATTTTCTGGGTGAAGGAGGCACGCCCCGTTCGGATCAGTACTCACTGGCAGTGATTACCTATCAGATGCTAACCGGCACGCTGCCCTATGGCACCGAGGTGGCCAAAACCCGCACTCGGGCAGCGCAACATAAGCTTGCCTACCAATCGGCGCTTAGCGAGAACCGTGAACTGCCCGCTTGGGTAGATGAGGTGCTCAAAAAGGCATTACATTCCAATCCCCACAAACGTTTTTCGGCACTTTCGGAGTTTATTTTCGAGCTACGCTCGCCAAGCCAAGAAGTGCTGAAACGTGCCCAGTTACCGCTGCTGGAACGTGATCCGGTGCTGTTCTGGAAGGGTGTATCGCTAGCGCTGGCTATTGTGGTGATTGCTCTGTTAGTGCGTTAAGGATGGTGGGATGGAGTGTTATCAGCGCGCATCGTCAAAACGGTCAACCCGGCGCAAGGTTGGGAACAGCTTCATCCAGGCGCCGACCACCGCCAAAGTGCCCACGCCGCCAATAATGGCCGCCGGCACTACGCCAAACCCTGCCGCCATGCTGCCCGCGCGGAACTCGCCTAGCTCATTGCTGGAACCGATAAACAGCATGTTGACGGCATTCACGCGGCCGCGCATCTCATCTGGGGTGGCAAGCTGAATCAGCGTCATGCGCACGTAGACGCTAATCATATCGGCGGCGCCCGCCACCAACATGGCTATCAGGGAGAGCCAAAAAATCGTTGAAAAGGCGAACACCAGATTCGCAATGCCAAAAATCGCCACTGCCATAAACATTACCAACCCGGCGCGGCGCTGAATGCCGCGGATGCCTAAGTAGAGCCCCATTAGGAGGGCGCCCACCGCAATAGCGCTACGCAGCGCGCCTAACCCTTCCGGCCCAACGTGCAGCACTTCTTGGGCGTAGATAGGCAGTAGCGCCACGACGCCACCCAATAACACGGCAAACAGATCCAACGAAATGGCGCCCAAAATAATCGGCTGATGGCGGATGTAACGAATACCTGCGGTAAAGCGCTTTATGGCAGTGCTTTCCAGTATTTTGGCGGTTTCAGCGTAGCGAATGGGCACCGGGAGCAGCAGCACAAGTGCCGCAATAAAACAGCCTAAACACACGCCGTAGGCAAGGCTGCCACCGCCTAACCCATACAGAATGCCGCCCAATAACGGGCCGGCGATCACGGCAATTTTCATGATAGAGCTATTCAAGGCAATCGCAGAGGCAAGCTGCGCCCGGGGCACAATATTGGGCAGCAAGCTTTGTAAGGCAGGACCGGTAAAGGCGCGTGCGGCACCAAACAGAGCCAGAACAGCGTAATAGCCGCCCACATTATGACTTTCATTCAGCGAAAGGGTCAGCAGCAGGGCGCTGCATAGCCCTTGCACCAACCAGCTAAGTTGCAAAATACGTTTGCGCGAGAAGCGATCAACGAAATCCCCTGCAGGTAGCAGCAATAGCACCATTGGCAGGAACTGCGCCAAACCCACATAGGCCAGTGCCATCGGTTCCCGGGTGATATCGTAAACCTGCCAAGCCACTACAATGGCCTGAATCTGCATGGCAAATACCGCGGCTAATCGCGACAGCAAAAAACTTAAAAAGCCTGATTGGCGGTGAAGCGGGAGTAAGGGCGCTTCGTCGCGGGCGGATGTTTCGTTAGCGAAGGTCATGGCGTCATCATGGTAAGAGTTTCAATAGCAAAGGGTTGAAGTGGTGCTGTAGCCACCCCATGTTAGTTAACACGCTATCAATAGAAAAGGATGTTAATGATGCAAACTGTGATGCCTAACCCCGGTTTTGGTACGTTTCGCCTGGAAGGCGATACGCTCAAGCAGAGTATTCACGCGGCGCTTGAGGCCGGGTACCGCCACATCGACACGGCGCAGTTTTACGGTAACGAAACCGGTGTGGGGGAGGCAATTCGCGACAGCAGCGTGCCACGCAGCGATATTTTCCTAACCACCAAGGTGTGGTTTGATAAGCTGGAGCCCGCCACGCTGAAAGCCAGCGTGGACGAAAGTCTGCAGAAATTGGGCACTGATTATGTCGACTTGCTGTTAATCCACTGGCCATCACCTAAGGACGAAGTGCCAATGGTCGATTACCTGACGGCGCTTAAAGAAGTGAAAGCCGAGGGTAAGGCGCGCAATATCGGCATTTCCAACTTTACCATCGCACAGGTGGACGAAGCGGTCAGCATTCTGGGCAACGGTGAGATTCTCACCAATCAGATCGAGGTTCATCCTTTCTTACAGAACCGTAAGCTAGCCGAGCACTGCGAGCAGCATGGCATTCAGATTACTGCCTTTATGCCCCTGGCCGTGGGCAAGGTAATGGATGACCCGACCCTTAAGCAGATCGCCGATGCGCATAACGCCACGCCTGCGCAGATTGCCCTTGCTTGGGTAAAACAGCGCAATATGATTACGATTCCTTCATCGACCAAGGCGCGAAATATTCAAAGCAACATTGCCGCCTTTGACTTAGTCTTGAGCGACAGCGAGATGACGGAAATCGCCAAGTTGGATCGTAAAGAGCGTATTGCCAACCCAGAAATAGCGCCGGTCTGGGATGAGTAAGAGGAATGAATAACCAGGACTTGAAACGCTAAACGATGAACTTCAATTAATAGTGTGTGTCGTAGTAGATGCCTGCCCAGGCAGGCATCTTTAAAAGAATGGAGAAAACGATGAAACAGCGCAAGATAAAAGACAACGCTTTAAAAGCGCAGCTGCGAACACCGATGTTTAAAATGCAGCAGCAAACCCCGAAAAAAGGTAAAGGCAGCTACTCTCGGAAAGGACGCAACTCTTTGGGAGGGCATCGCCAAGCCGCCTAACCCGGCGCTTTGGCGATGCCTTCCCCAGGCATCTCTGCGCAGTATTCCCCATACTGTGCAATATCCCATCAGCTTGGCCGATCCAATGGATCGGCTTTTTTATTGCGCGCCAGGCGTGGCACGCCACTGAAAACGCCCCGGCCACTTCCTGTGACCGGGGCGTTGGCTATGCCAACCTACTCCCACAGTGTGGACATTTTTCGTAGGCATCGCGGGTTTCAGCCTGATGGCGTTGGTTGCGCTGACTTGGTTCCTCTACACCATGAATGGATACCAGCTGGCCCTGCTCCCAGCGTAAACCGATATCTTTTAACAGGTGCGGGTCATGAAAGCGCGGGTCTTCGTAAAAGCGCCGCTGGGTACGATAGTGGGTGAAAGCGCTGAGTAGTTTGCGGGTAATGGTTGCGATTGCCATGGGGTCGGTCTCCTGGGTTAGGAGGCCGGGCAACATCGCGATCAGGGAGTCTCAAAGGTAACGATAAAACAACATGGCCGCGACACTTGCCGCGGCCAATTTCCTCTTTACATCTCTGGCGCGCGACAATAATAAGCTGATACCGCATTATTAATAATGCGATGCAGCTTATTCATTCGTGTCGCGGGGATTTGCCAGCGCATGAGAAGGTCTCTGAAAACGTTTCGTTAATAAAAAAGAACTGCCCCTTAAAGGGGAGCTCTTATGTTTTAACCGATGCTTATATGAGCGTCAATCTATTTAGCGACTTGTTCAAGGTGGGGGGGCTGGCAAGTTTCCATGCGATACCCCGATTGGTAAACGCTACGTAGACGCAGGCCATGCCGACCATCCAGTTCCAGCTTGCGGCGTAGGCGGCTTACGTGGGTGTCAACGGTACGCGTCGAAATATCCCCTTTAATGCCCCACACCAGTTCTAGTAAGTGCGCACGGGTAATTAGCTCACCCATTTTAGAGAAAAACAGCGTGGCTAACCGATATTCACGTTCGGTTAAATCAATGGCGTCGCCCGCCACGCTGATGTAGTGCTCATCGGTATGCAGGGTAAATATCTCGGGACAGGCCGGTGCAGGGCGCGGTGTGGCATAGCTAGAGCGTCTACCTAACGCGCTCACTCTGGCAATCAGCTCACTGGGGCGAAGGGGCTTGGCGAGAAAATCATCGGCGCCTCGCTCCAGGGCTTTAACAACATCGTCTTCGCCCTGGCTGGCGGTAATAAACAGGATTGGCCCATGCCAGCTGTCGTGCTGGCGAAGATGAGCAACCACATCCATGCCGTCGCTGTCGGGCAGGCGCCAATCGATAATGAGCAGGTCAAAGGTGTGCTGCTGCGTCGCCCGGCGAAGCTCGCTAGAGCGACTAAACAGCGAGACTTGGTGTTCTGCCGTTAGTAGGCACTGCTCAATAAAGGCCTGTTGGTCGAGGTCATCTTCAAGTACGCCAATATGCATGCTAATTTCCCTTATTGTCGTCTTATAAATGTCACCCGTGTAGAGGCGGCAAGCTCACGCGTTAAGTTTAGTGGATGATGATGCGTTGACACAAAGGTTCACAGTTAGCCCGCCAACGGCCGATATACAATTTCTGCACTTTCAACGGTCAGCACCGAGGTGCAGCATGATACGTCGCCCTATGGTTGTTAAATTCGTGGTTTTCATCGTCGCGGTAGGACTTGCCTTGCTGTCGACCCACACTATCGCCCTGGAAGTACCTGAAGGCCCGGTGATATTGGTGGTGAGTGGAAAGGTGGGGCAGACGAATGTGGGTGACGAAGCCCATTTTGATAAAGCGATGCTAGAAGGCTTGGCGCAGCACGAAACGATTACCCGCACGCCCTGGCACGACGGCGTGATGCGCTTCTCTGGCCCATTGGGGCGAGCTATCCTGGAAGCCGTCGGTGCCGAGGGGGAGAATATTCGTGTGGTAGCGTTGAATGAGTACGCCGCGACGGTGCCTATCAGCGATTTTGAGAATTACGATGTCATTCTGGCTATGCAGGCAAACGGCAAAGCGCTGCGAATTCGTGATCAGGGGCCGCTATTTGTCATTTATCCCTTTGACCAGCACCCCGAACTGCTAGATGAAGAGATATTTTCGCGCTCTGTGTGGCAGGTGACACGAATCGACGTTGAGTAATATAACCGAGTAGCAATCATGCTGGCTTTTTTTAAGTTCTATTTTTCCCGCCGTACCAGGGTCGCTACATTCTCGGCGATCCTTTTTTTTCTTTCAGCGCTAACCACCGGTGGGGTTATTTATAACCGTCAGCATGCGCAGGAGGAGCGGTTGCTCGAAAATGTGTTATGGGCCGGGTATCAGTTTGATCGAGAGGTGCGCGAATTGCGCTTGTCGCTATTCGAAACGAGTGCTGGGAAGGCTACGGTTGATGATGTGTTGCTGCGTTTTGAGATTCTCTTCAGCCGACAATCACTTTTTTTTCAAGGTGAAATAGGAAAAGTCGTGGCGAAACTCGAGGATATTGAGGCGGTCATTCAACAAGCTCACATCCGCATTCTAGAGATGGAAACCCTACTCGAAACGGTATGGGACCACCCTACCCAGTTAAATAGCGAGTTAACGGCTATCCTCCTGCAGCAAACGGCTGAGCTACAGCAACTCAGCGGTAACATTTTGATCGAAACCAACGCCCATGTTTCCCATATGCATAGTGAGGAACACCGCGCATTGACAAGTCTCAACGGATTGGTGCTGTTGCTTATTGTCCTGTTAATGCTTTCAGGTGGCATGTTGGTTCGCGCGCTGATTCTAGAAGGGCGCTCCAGTCATCGTAAGGCTCAGGCGTTAGAAACCAAGAGCCAAGAGCTAAATGAGGTAGCTAGGCAAGCAGAGAAAGCGAGTCTGGCAAAATCTGAGTTTATGGCGGTGATGAGTCATGAAATTCGAACCCCGTTAAATGGTGTCGTGGGTATGGCGGATTTGTTAAGCGAGGAGGTTAAAACAACAAGTGCTGAGACTTATTTAGCCGCTCTTAAGCGCAGTGCGGAGAGTCTACGCGCGGTGATCAACGATATTCTCGACTACACCAAAATTGAGTCGGGGCGCCTCGATCTGGATATCCAGCCGTTTGATCTTCACCAATGCATCGACCAGCTTTGTGAAAGCTATACCCTCCGCGAACCAAAGGCGAAGGTCTCCTTTAGTTACGCTATCGACCCGGCGCTGCCCCGTTATGTGCTGGGAGACATCGCGCGGCTGCGCCAAGTCATGATGAACTTAATCAATAATGCCTTGAAGTTCACGGAAGAGGGGTTCGTCAAATGCCAGATAAAACCTCTTGGAGACGATAATATTCTTATGGAGGTACACGATACTGGCTGTGGTATCGCGGAAGCGGATCAAGCACAGCTGTTCTCGGCGTTCTCGCAAGTGGATACCTCAATGGCGCGTCGTCACGAAGGCACGGGGCTTGGGCTCGCAATCTGTAAGCGGTTGGTCGATGCCATGCAGGGCGAGATAGGTGTTAACAGCCAGCAGGGGCTCGGCAGTCGATTCTGGTTCACCGTCAGCCTGCCGGAAACCGAACCTTTGGCCATTTACCAAAGCGGTGAACACCCGCCAGCAATGCCCTCCCATCACCATATCTTGGTGGTAGAGGATAACCCGCTAAATCAAACGGTGGCACGCGTCATGCTTGAGCGCCTTGGCCAGCAGGTATCGGTTGCAGAGAACGGCCAGGAAGCGCTCGATCAGTTGAAAGCAGACCATGGTCGATTTGATTTGGTGTTAATGGATATGCAGATGCCTAAGCTGGATGGCACGGAAACCACCCAACGCTGGCGCGATTATGAAGCTGTGCATCAACTGCCTAAGTTGCCCATAGTGGCGATGACCGCCAATGTGATGCCTGAGCACCGAGAGCGCTGCATTCAAAGCGGCATGGACGATATGATTCACAAGCCTTTTACGCGCGATGAGTTGCATCAGGTGATTGGCCGCTATCTGTTAAATGATGAAAGCGTTGAATCTGTCAGTATTCACGCTACCGTTCCTATTAAAAGCCCCGAATCGCTGGGTGATAGCGCTGGGGCAGTTCAAGTACTCGATAAGCGTCTTTGCGAAGAGCTGCAAAGTACCTTTGAACCCAAGGCACTGGATGCGCTGCTGACCACGTTTTTAACACGGCTTGGTGAACGTATCGCTCGCTTGAATGCCTACTGGCAGTCAGAGGATCGACAAGCCTTGTGCCTAGAAGCCCATTCACTAAAGGGTGCCGCTTCCTCTCTAGGCTGTGCTGCGATTGCTGAGCAAGCAAGCCAATTGGAGCAAGCAGCGCTAGAAGCCCCATTAAGCGAATTGATGATCTATCTGGAGCGTTTAGTTGCTCTTGAGGCCACTACTAAGCTGGCTTTGGAGCAAGAAAGCATGTTCGTTTGATGCGTTATTAGGGGGCGGACGGTGAGTACTCGCGTAACCAGGTGTTGAAAGCGTCGGCGGTTAACGGGTGTGCAATACCGTAGCCTTGTCCAACAGTGCACCCGGCTTCAACAAGCCGAGTGAACTGTGCCGACGTTTCGATACCTTCGGCGACAACAGTCAGTCCCAGGCGTTTGCCTAAGTCGACAATCGACTCTGTTATCACCAGTGCTTCTTTGTCCTGATCGATCAGTGAGACAAAGCTACGGTCAATTTTGAGCTCGCTGAAAGGCAACCGATAGAGCTGTGTCAGCGAAGAGTGGCCGGTACCAAAGTCATCTAACGCCAGTTTGCAGCCCCGTTGTCGCAACGCTTTGAGCACGTAGCTAGCGTAGCCCAAGCACTCAACCCCCGCTGTTTCGGTGAGTTCCAGGGTGATCTTGCTAAGCACAGCATGATGCGCTTGGGTGAGTTGATCAAACGCGTCTAGTACGCCTTCTGCTTGAATAAAGGCCGCCGGTATATTTATCGAGACGTCTAAGTCCCACCCTTGTGACAACCATTGGGCTTGCTGCTTCATGGCAAGCTCAATAACGTACCAAGTGAGTGGAAGCATCAGGTCGTTTTGCTCTGCTAGAGGTATAAAACTGTCGGGGTATAGCACGCCGCGTTGAGGGTCTTGCCAGCGTACCAGCGCTTCAACGCCAATAACCTGCCCTTGTTGAGTGCCTTGTTGCAGGCTTATTTGGGGTTGAAAAGCTAGGGAAGCTCTGAAAAAGTCACTGCCATC
>NZ_JAINWD010000056.1:0-28914 GCF_021021315.1 Halomonas sp. IOP_14
GCTTCTTCGGCACGTGCTTCTACACCCTGGATGTGTCGGGCGAGACCCCACTGATCACAAGAAAAGTCGTGCAGCTGAATAACGACTATATCCATCAAGTTATCGACGTATACCACGTGTAATCGAAAGAGATAAGACAGGGACGTCACTTACTGCGGTACACATCTTGCTAATAACCACCCAAGAACCACCAACAACAACTCAACCCTGGTGAAAATATAATGAAAACATTTAAAAAGACCTCTCTTGCCACGCTTCTAAGCGCTACTGCCATGCTGTCAGCAGGCAGTGCCATCGCCAATGAAGATCCGGTGAAGCTCGGTTTGATGCTCCCTTACTCAGGTACCTATACGGCACTTGGAGAAGCCATTACTAACGGCCTAAAGCTTGCCATTGAACAAGAGGGCGGTCAGCTAGGCGGTCGTGATGTGGAGTACGTTGAGCTTGATTCAGAGGCTGACCCCTCCAAAGCACCTCAGAACATGAGTCGTCTAGTTAATGGAGACGGTGTTGACTTCGTCATTGGGCCCGTACACTCCGGCGTTGCCATGGGCATGCTGCGCGTGGCTAAGCAGACGGGTGCGATTACGATCATTCCCAACGCGGGGCTGGGTGCCGCTACTAATGAGCTGTGCATGCCTAACGTCTTCCGCACTTCCTTCAGTATGTGGCAAGACAGCTACCCCATGGGCAAAGTGGCCTATGAGCAAGGTCATCGTAAGATTGTCACTATTACCTGGGACTACGCGGGCGGCAAAGAGGATCTGGCCGGTTTCGAGGAGGCGTTTACCGCTGAGGGCGGTGAGATTATCGAGCAGATTTTAGTTCCGTTTCCCAGTACTGAGTTTCAGAGTTATTTGACGCAAATTGCCAGTCTTGAGCCGGATGCTGTCTACACCTTCTTTGCTGGCGGCGGCGGTGTTAGCTTCGTTACCGATTACGCTGCAGCAGGGCTCAAAGAGTCGATCCCTCTTTATGGTTCTGGCTTCCTTACTGAGGGTAATTTAGAGGCCCTGGGCGATGCCGGAGAAGGCGTTATGACCACGCTGCACTACGCCGAAACCCTCGAAAATGATGCCAACCAGGCCTTCGTTTCAGCCTACGAAAATGCCTACGGTGAACTGCCGGATACCTACGCGGTACAGGGGTATGACACAGGCATGATGCTGGTTCAGGCGCTTTCAGTACTGGGTGGCGATACCTCAAATCAGGAGCGCTTGATTGAGGTATTGGCCAACGTCCATTTGGCGAGTCCACGGGGGCCCTTGAGCTTCTCAGACTCCCACCACCCCATTCAAAATGTTTATCTACGCGAGATTCGCGACGGTAAGCACGAAGTCTTACGTATGGCTTATGAGAATCTAGAAGTACCCGATGATGCCTGTCAGATGTAACCACATCGGTATGCATTCTGGGGCGGGCATGGCTCGCCCCTCACTCAGATTCTCGGAGGGATCTTATGGATCTCGCATTTTTCAGCGTACAGCTCCTTAACGGTCTGCAGTACGGCTTGCTGCTTTTTTTGATTGCCAGCGGTTTGACGTTGATTTTCGGCATCATGGGCATCATCAATCTGGCCCACGGCGCTATGTATATGATTGGTGCCTATTTGGTTTACGACCTTACCCTGCGCTTGGGTAATTTTTGGCTGGCTATTCTGGTGGCTATTCCTATCGCTATTGCATTGGGACTTATTATTGAGCGGCTGTTTCTGGATACGCTCTACAAGCGCGATCACCTATATCAAGTATTGCTAACCTTCGGTCTGATTTTAGTGCTCAACGAAGCACAGCGGATTATTTGGGGGGGCGATGTGCATCGTGTTGCGGTGCCTGCACCGTTCGATGCCAGTATTCAGTTGACTGATAACTTGCAGTACTCGGTGTACCGCCTCTTTGTGATGGGCGTCTGCCTGGCATTGGCTGGGGTGATCTATTGGGTGATGCGGCATACGCGGCTGGGCATCATCATCCGCGCCGGCGCGGTTAATCGCGACATGGTTGAAGGGCTGGGAATCAATGTCCGTACCCTGTTTACGCTGATTTTCAGCGTGGGTGTTGCGCTCACTGCCTTTGCGGGAATGATCGCCGCACCGCTCACCTCTATCGCGCCAGGCATGGGCGATAGCATTCTCATCACTTGCTTTGTCGTCGTCGTCATCGGCGGTATTGGTTCCATTAAAGGAGCCTTTTGGGGCGCCATCATTATTGGCATGGCCACCACTTTTGGGGCGGTACTCATCCCTAGCCTTGCCAGCATGGTGATCTACCTGATTATGGCGGCGGTATTGCTGGTGAAACCGCGCGGTCTTTTCGCGTGAGGAGAGTAAGAAATGTTACATAGATATCCCAAGCGCGTTGCGTTCATCATGCTGGTATTAACGGCGTTGGTGGCTGCTTTTCCTCTCTGGGGAGAAGCGGTATTCGGTAATCAGGCCAACTTCATGTTGGAGAAACTGACCCTGATGCTGATTCTGGCCCTGTTTGCCATGAGTCTGGATCTGCTGGTAGGCATTGTGGGCTTAGTCAGTCTGGGGCATGCGCTCTTCTTCGGTTTGGGGGCCTACACTCTAGCGTTAGCCAGCCCTGATTTTAGTCCAGCGTCAATGTGGTGGATGCTGCCACTTGTTATGGGCGTCTCAGCCTGTGTCGCGTTAATCGTCGGTGTGCTAGTGATCCGCACTAAAGGCATCTTCTTCATCATGACAACGCTGGCATTTGGCCAGATGCTTTACTACTTCATTAGTACATCCCAGTTTGCGGGAGGAACCGATGGTGTTTTTATTATGTTCCGACCGAGTTTGGCATTAGGGGAGCGTACGCTGGTAGATCTTGATAACCCTTACAGCTTCTTTTACTTCTGTTTAGGGATGCTGCTTCTCGGCTACTTCTTTCTACGCTGGCTCACTCGCTCCTACTTTGGTCAAGTGCTCGACGGTATTCATGACAACGAGCACCGAATGCAGGCCTTAGGCTATGCCACCAGCGGCTATAAACTGGTTGCCTTTGTTATCGCTGGGGTTATGGCAGCGATTGCTGGCATGTTAGCGGCGATGCAGTACGGCTTCGCTAATCCGGCTCAGCTGGGCTGGCACACCTCTGGCGAAGTGCTGATGATGCTGATTTTAGGCGGCATGGGCACCATCTTTGGCCCCATTTTAGGCGCTTTCGCCTACGAAATTTTGCTCTATGTTTACGAGCATGCCACGACGCACTGGCCGATACTCATGGGGCTGACCATTATCGTTGCCGTACTGGTGCTTCCTCGCGGGATTGCGGGCTTGATTGTAGCGCCGCCCTGGAAAAGCAAGCCTCAAACGACGACTAAAACCGTCGAAAATCCCAAAGTGTCTCCCTCCGTTCAACCCATTACCCACAATAAGGAGGGCTAAGCTATGCGCGATGAAGTCATTTTAGCCACGCATGGGTTGACTCGCCGATTTGGTGGTTTAGTGGCAGTCAACGACGTTGATTTTGACGTTAAATCTAATGAAATCCACGCTATTTTGGGTCCTAATGGCGCGGGTAAAAGTACGCTAATCAATCTGCTCTCTGGCGAGATCCCCCCTTCTGAAGGCCAGGTGCTCTATCGCGGTCAGCCGATCCAGGGTAAAAGCGCGCGCCAGATCGCCCGCATGGGCATTGGCCGCAGCCACCAGAAAACCAATATATTCCCACGCCTGAGTTGCCTGCAGAACTGTGAACTGGCGGCGCGTATTCATATGGGCGGCGTGTTTGGCAGTTGGCGTTCGCGCCAAACCGCGCGGCAGGTAAGCGAACGCGCTCAGGAGGTGCTGGATACCTGCCAATTGAACCACCGCGCTAATACAACCGCATCAGATATGAGCTATGGCGAACAGCGCCAGTTGCAGATCGCGATGGTATTGGCGACGGCGCCGACGCTGATGCTACTTGATGAGCCAATGGCGGGAATGGGGCGTGAAGAGACTGCTCAAGTCACCGAACTGCTCGCCAGCCTAACGGATCGCTACACGCTGGTGTTGATTGAGCACGATATGGACTCGGTCTTCCGCTTGGCTGATCGCATTACCGTCATGGTCGATGGCTGTGTGTTGGAGAGTGGCCCGACAGAGCAGATACGCACCAGCGAAAAGGTACGCGATGTCTACCTGGGGCGTCATGAAGAGGGGGCAACCGCATGAGCGCAGAGCAAACCAATACGCCATTAATAGATGCCCGGGGGCTACACACTTACTACGGTGAGAGCCATATTTTGCATGGGGTGGATTTGACCCTGATGCCTGGTGAGACGCTGAGTCTGCTGGGCCGCAACGGTATGGGCAAGACAACTACGTTGAAGTCGATACTGGGGTTTGTCCCACCGCGGCGCGGCGAGGTGTTTATTAAGGGTGTCTCGGCTACCAAGCGGCGCCCCTGGCAACTGATTCGCCAAGGGATCGGCTACGTGCCGGAGGGGCGCGGTATTTTTCCAGGCGTCAGTGTGCGTGAGCATTTGATTATGGCTGCACGTCCTAATGAGCGGGGGGAGTCTCCGTGGACGCTAGAGCGCGTTCTGGATACGTTCCCGCGGTTGGGCCAACGTATCAATCATGATGGCTCCTTTCTCTCAGGCGGCGAACAGCAGATGCTTTCTATTGGACGCGCGCTGACGACCAACCCCGATCTGATGATCCTTGATGAAGCGACCGAAGGTCTTGCACCGCTGATTCGCGATGAGATTTGGAAGATTATAGGTGAGATCAAAGCGACCGGCATTTCTACCATTATCGTCGATAAAAATATCGATAACCTTCTGAAGATAGCAGAAAAACACCTGCTACTGGTCAAGGGGGAAGTGGTCTATAGCGGTGATTCTCAGGGCCTAAAAGATAATCCTTCAATTCTTGAAACCCACCTCGGCGTTGCGTGATACAGCTCCGGCAAGCAGATGCTTGCCAGAAGAGACGTTGGCTACTCGTTAAATATACTGACACGGGGAAGTGTGTTGCATGCAATTTCACAAGCAATTGCAAAAGCTATCTCAAAAAGACCTATTGATGTCGATTCCGGCGATCGCAGCTGGATTTGTGGCAGTGCTGGTCTCTTATTCCGGTCCTCTCGCCATCTTTTTCCAGGCGGCCCAAAGTGCTGAAATATCGAATGCGATGATGACATCGTGGGTCTGGGCCATTTCTATCGGTGCAGCAGTCTCGGGTATTTTGTTAAGTCTATGGCTGAAGGTGCCGGTAGTGACCGCTTGGTCAGCGCCTGGCACGGCACTATTAGTGACCCTGTTCCCAGGGCTGTCACTCAATGAAGCGGTGGGGGCCTATTTGACTGCAGCTGTGATCATTTTTGTGATCGGTGTTACGGGCTCCTTTGACCGAATTATTCAGATGATTCCACCAGGCATTGCTAGCGCGATGATGGCGGGCATTCTCTTCCAGTTTGGTGTGGGCGTCTTCGTCTCATTGGAGAGCGTGCCAGCACTGGCGATTGGTATGATTATCGCTTATCTCGTCTTTAAGCGGTTCACTCCCCGCTACAGTCTGGTGCTGCTATTAGTGGTTGGCGTCATGTTGGCTGTCTTTTTAGAAGGTGCAAGTTTAGAAGGCGTTTCAGTCCAGCTTGCCGAACCACAGTTTATCCGCCCAGAGTGGACCTGGAATGCTACCTTGAGCCTTGCCATCCCGCTGGTACTCGTCAGTCTCACCGGTCAGTTTCTGCCGGGCATGGCGATCATGCGAAGTTCCGGATATAACACGGCGGCCAAGCCAATTGTAACCGTGGCGAGTTTAACTTCTTTTTTTACTGCCTTTTTTGGGGGTATTACCACGGTGATCGCAGCGATTACCGCGGCAATCTGTACCAGTAAGGAAGCTCACGAAGATCCTGGCAAGCGCTATGTAGCGGGGGTAGCGAACGGGGCTTTCTACCTGATTGGTGGCATCTTTGCGGGCACTATTGTGTCTCTATTCACCTCGTTGCCGGGGGAGTTTGTGGCGGTACTTGCGGGCCTAGCGTTGATTGGTGCTATTTCCAGCAACATTAGTGCGTTTGCTGCCGAAAAGAACCACCTGGAAGCCTCCGTCATTACGTTCATTGCTACAGCGTCGGGAGTCAGTTTTTTAGGACTGGGTTCTGCCTTTTGGGGGGTAATCGTTGGGGCACTTGCCTACAACCTACTGCATCGACGCTTTCGCTCGCTTGACCAGAAAACTCAAAAACAACAGTAGCTACTGTAGTGGTAGCCGGAGTGTAATCATGCAAAAGATCTTTGTGGCGATGGATGATAGTGAAGACTCCTTACGTGCTTTGGCATTTGGCCAGATATTTGCGGCGCAATTGGGAGCGGATGTAAACGTTATCTCAGTGGTGCCGATGCAGGGCGATATAGCAGCGCGGCGCTCTACGTTACAGGCGCGAATTGCGGCTCATCATCTGGAGGCGGTAACACTCGATGTGGTTGCACATGACAGTGCCAAGGAGTATCTCGGTGATCTTGCCAGCCAAGAAAGTAGCGGTCTATGCATGATGGCGCACGGTCGGCGGCCCGTGTCAGAAATGCTAATAGGTAGCGTAACGGCGGGAGTTGTTCGCCGAGCCCACCGCCCAGTTTATTTGTGTGGCCCACGTTATGACAGTCGTGCTCACCAGCAGGTCGATGTGTTAGCCGTTTGTGTCGATGGGTCTAAGCTATCCGAGCAAATTTTGCCTCATGTAGCAGCTTTATCGAAGCGTTTGGGGGCTCGTTTGCAACTGCTGCAAGTGATGGATACCTCCGTCGCCAGAAAATCAACAGCGTTAGGCCATACTGATGTGATGGAGTCAGCCTATCTAAACGCGCTGGCGCGCCGTGTCGAGAGTGAGCAAGCATTAGAAGTTGACTGGGAGGTGCTTCATGGCGACCCCGCGGACTCTATCGTCAGTTACCTGGCTGATAGCCATAATATAATGCTCGCAATGACAACCCATGGCCGCAGTGGCCTTTCGCAGGTGGTGGCAGGCAGTGTCAGCCATGAGGTGCTGCATGAAGCTTCTTGCCCTGTGGTTGTTCTGCGACCTTGAGTCACTGGCTTGCTGCAACTATGGGTAGCGCCCAGAGCGGCGATTTTCAACGAGTACTTCTAAAATAGCATTGGCTTCCTGCATTAGCGGGTAGGGTTTTTCGCCCCGCCGACGGCTGCAGATAACGGGTGATGTAATTGACTTATCGGCCAATGGCACATAGCAAATGCCATCCCGTCGAACGCGCTTAACCTGTTCAGGAACCAGCGTAATGCCAATACCTGAGGCGACAAGGCTGAGCGCCGTCTGAACCTCGTTTGCTTCCTGTACTACCTCTACCTTCAAGCCTTGGCGGCGGAAAATACCCAGCACCATATCTGCTAGGCTAGGGCGTGGCTTAGCGGGAAAGAGAATGAGTGGATAGCGGGCAAGCTCCTCGCAGGAAGGGGTAGTGCCCTCTAGTGGATGACCGCTCGAAAGGGCGGCAATCAATGGTTCATCGAAGAGAATCTCCTGCTCTACGTCGGGGTCATCAATACGTAAACGCCCGAAGCCCATGTCGATGCGACCCGCTTTGAGCGCCTGAATTTGTTGTACCGTCGTAAGCTCTGCCAGGGAGAGCTCGACATTATCCATGCGGCGCAAATCACGCACGAGCATTGGGAGCTGCCCGTAAAAAACGGACGGTACGAAGCCAATGCCGAACAGCGCACGCTTGCTACGCGCCATGTGTCGAGTGGCGTCGATGGTGACTTCTACTTTCTCTAATATCTGCAGAGCGTGCTGCTGAAAAAACACACCTGAAGGTGTTAGACGCAAGCCTCTAGAGCTTCGTTCAAACAGCTCAGCTCCCACCTCTTGTTCTAATTGTTTGATTTGGCGGGAAAGAGGTGGTTGAGACATATGCAATCGTTCAGCCGCACAGGTAAAGTTAAGCTCTTCAGCGACAACGCAGAAGTATCTCAGGTGGCGTAGTTCCATGATACCTCCAAGGTATGAGCGGCTACTTAAACAATATTGGCTTTGCCATTCGGTTGCTACCAAGCTGGCGATGCTCTTCACGAATTCAGACAACGTTTAAACCAGCTTAACCAAGCGCTACAACGCTACCAGCATTTAAACGTTTAAAAGCGAAATATCGACTACGACTTTAGTAATGAGCGGCAGAATAAAAGAGGGATAAACCAGTCATGTATGCGCGGATTTTAGTTCCTGTCGACGGCTCTGAGAGCGCTAAACAAGCTTTGAAGGTGGCTTGTAAGCTGCTGGATAGAGAAGGCTCAACACTCTACTTATTACATGTACCTGAAACGCTTGCCTATACGACCACACTGGTGTGGGGCATTGGTGCTATTGATGCAGGCACTACGCTTGCTGAACGCGAGAAGGTGGGTGAACAGCTACTGGCCCAGGCGGTGAGTTCCGCGCAGGCAGAGGGCGCTAAGCACATTGAAGAGTTGCTGACGCAAGGTGACCCAGCCCGCATCATTATAGAGGCTGCCAACGCCAATAATATCGATACCATTGTGATGGGAAGCCGAGGGTTAAGCGACTTGGCGGGGGTGGTGATTGGCAGCGTATCGCACAAAGTGGGCCATTCAGCCAAGTGTCCTGTGATTACGGTGAGTCAATAAAAAGCAACGTCGATATCTGCCCCACCTCTCCCGATATGGTTTTCAACCTGAATAAATTTACTTGCCGTCTAACACACCCTAGCCCATGCTTTTAGCAAGACGCTATAACCTAGGGTATTGGCTAAAATGAGACGTTAGGACGTTTGAACATGGCAAAATTCTTCCAGGAATTCCGAGAGTTTGCGGTAAAAGGCAACGTCGTCGATATGGCGGTGGGGATCATTATCGGTGGGGCGTTTACGCTGATTGTGCAGAGCCTGGTGGCGGATGTGATGAACCCGCTGATTGGCTTGTTGGTGGGCGGTGTGGATTTTTCCAATCTGTTTGTAGTGTTACGCCAAGGGGCGGTGGGCGGCCCTTATGCGACGCTGGCGGATGCCCAGGCGGCAGGGGCGGTAACGCTAAACCTCGGGCTTTTTATCAATGCGGTGGTCAGCTTTATGATTGTCGCCTTCGTGGTCTTCTTATTGGTACGCACCATTAACCGATTAAAGCGCGAAGAGGCGGTAGCGCCTGCGAACCCTACGGAGCAGCCGTGCCCTTACTGTTTGATGGTGGTGCCGATCAAAGCCACGCGCTGTGGCCACTGTACAGCAATGTTGGATCAGCCAGCGGAGGCTGAAACGCCGGTTGAAGTTACCTCTGCGCCACCGCAAATGCCACCCGCAAAACCTTGAGCCACTAAAAAGGGCGCCACTGCTGAAGAGGCGCCCTTTCACGTTATACCAGCAGCAACCCTAGGCGCTTTTCTTAATGGTTTTGCTGTCTTTTTGCTTACTGCCGGGCTTTTTGCTGTCGTTAGCATCGCTGGGTTGCGGCAGCGATGGCAGCGATTTGGCCAGCATTTCGACGCTGTGGCGATAGTAGAGCTGGCTCTTATTATGCTCGCCAAGGCTTGCATAGAGACGTGCAAGTTCAGCGCAAACTTCGCCATTGGGGCGCTGCCGCTGGCTGGCTTCAAAGTACTCCAACGCCTTTTGCCACTGGCCGGTGCGCAGCGAGAGGCGACCGCAGGCGAGCAGCAGCTCGGGGTCGTTGGGGCGCTCCTGCAGCCACTTCTCGGCTTTAACTAGTTGGCGACCGGCGTTCACATTCAGCAGGCCGTAGCGTTTTACCAAGCGTGCGTCCCAGTGGTGATCCAGCGAGTGGTTGAGCAAGCGCTCGGCAATGGGCTCTTCGTTGGCTTGAATCAGCGCTTCGCTGTACAGCACGATCAGCTCGGTGTTGCCGCGCAGGTAGTCGGGCATATCAGCCCAAAGGCCACGCACCCGCTCAATGTTGGTGGGGTTTTGCGCTTCAAACACGATCAGCTCGCGGTAGGCTTTAAACTCCAACTGCTCACGCTCTTGCTGGGTAATGAGCTTCTGCGCCGCCAAGCGTGGAATCAAACGCCGTAAGCCTTCCCAATCGTTGACGCTTAAATGCACCTGTTTGAGTAGCTTGAGCACCTGCGGGTGGTTGGAGAGCTTCTTATCCAGGCGATTAAGAATCGCCAGCGCTTCTTCCGGCTGCTGACGCTCAATCATCATTTGCGCCTGCATCAAGCCAACGGCCGTATCGGCTCCGTCGGTGGTTAGCTGCGCCTGATTCAGGTGCTCCTGGGATTTCACGTGGTGGCCCTGGTAATGGGCCGCCAGCGCTGCGGATAGGTAGTTGACCAGCGGTGTGCTGGAATCATCGGCGGCATTAACCAGGGTTTTTTCGGCTTTTTTCCAGCGCCCTTCGGTCAGTGCTACCAGGCCACGCACGGTGCGCTGCATGGCGCGACGGTTACGTGCGCGGCTGTTCCAGCTACGAAAACGCCCCATAGGGCGAATAATGCCGCTGAGCAAACGCAGTACAAAGTGTAGGACGATAAAGGCGGCAAACAGCAGCACCAGACCAAACCAAAACGATGTCTGGATGGATGAGTCGCCCACGCGGATTAGCCAATAGCCGGGCACCGACATCATCAGGTGCCCAAACAGGGCCCCGACGGCGAGGCCTGCGACAATGAGGAGAACAAGCTTTCTCATGAATCACCTCCGCTTTGGCCACGCGTCTTATAGCGGTTGTCGATAAAGCGTGCGAGCTCCTGCTGTGAAGCGCTGATATCGGGCAGCTCGGGTTTTACCTCTGCTTCCTTGAGCTCTTGAAGGCGCGTAATAACGCTTTGGGTCTCTTCACGAGTGGTGTCGTAGTAGTCGTTCAGCAGCTGTAGCGCTTTGTCGATGCTGGCGTCATAAAGCTCTTTCTCTTCGTTGAGCAGGGCCAACTGCGTCTGCTCCAGCACTAAGCGTAGACTTTGGCGTAGGTAAGACTCTTGCTCTGGGGTAATCAGCGCTTCCAGCGCTTCATCGTGATGGCGAACCACCACCAGGTCTTTGAGCTCTTCACCGAAGCGTGCCAGCTGGCGCTGGAAAGTGCCGGTCGGCGGCTGCTCGATGCTGGAGGTTACCGCTTGCTCCTCAATTTCTTGAGAGAGTCGCAGAGAGGAGATACGTTCCTGCTGGGCATTGAGCGCTAAGTAGAGGCCTGTACGGTCAACCTGGGGCACGGCATCCAGAGCGGCTAGCTCATTGGCGATCGCTGCGCGTACGGGCGTCAACGCCGGGTTGTCAGCATCTACTAGGCGCGCATCGGCGGTACGCAGCAGCGCAGCTGCGCCATCAACGTCGCCTTCCAGCTGTAAACGCTGATTGGCCAGACGCAGCAAGTAGGCTGCTTCGGCATGCAGCCACTCGCGCTCGTCGGTGTCCTGCTCTTGAGAGAGCTGATCCAGCACTTGGCCCAGGGTCTCATCGACGTCGCTGCGGTAGCTGTCAAATTCATCACGCAGGTCACCCAGTGTGCTTTGCAGCGCTTCATCGCGCTCGGCTTCGCCGCTATCAAGGCGTGACTCGAGGTCGCTAACCGTTTGCTGTGAGGCGCTCCCCTCAGCCTGCTGTGCGACTTCGTCGAGGCGCTGCTGCTGGCTCTCCAGGCGCTGCCAGCCCTGCCAGGCGACAAATGCCAAGGCAATTGCCAGGATAATCACCAGGGCAATTGCGAGGCCGCCGCTTTTACTGCCTCCGCTTTTGCCCCCATCGCTTTGGCCGTTACCGCTGCCTTTGTGGCCGGTGGGTGGCGTAGTGCCCGCCGATGACTTGCCGCTGGTCGGCTTTGACGAGGCGGCGCTTGACGATGGCGAACTAGAAGCCGACCCGCTTGAGGAAGATGGGCTGGGTTGAGCGGCACTCTGGGAAGGTGAGGCTGCGTTGCTGGATGTGGTATCTGCCGATTTAGCCGTGCTGGTAGCAGCGGTTGAACCCGCAGTGGGCGAGCCCTTTCCACGCCGCCGCGACCGGCTATTTTTAGCGCCACTCTGAGCAGGTGTTGTTGAGCTCGGCGGCGTGTTCGGCTTGCTGGGCTCAGTCGCGTCGGTCGTGGAAGCTGCTTTGTCGGTCGTTTTAGGGACGCCTTGAGAGGCATCGGAGGACGTCGGTTGTACATCGTCCTGATCGTTTACTTGTTTGCTCATGTGTCGCTAGCCCTTAGTAAGTTCCTTGATCGACATCGGCACCCTGTGGGTCGCAGGTCTCCAACGCCGCTATCAACGCAGCTGGCGTAGCTCCGGACGCCACCTTGAGGTCACAAAAACCCAGTATGCCAGCCAGTGTAGCCAAACGGCGACTGGAAACGATTAGCGGTTGGTTCAAGGCCGCCTGATTGCACCATTTTGCCAGATGTTCCAGCAGTTCGCTGCTGGTGACGATCAACGCCCGGTAATTACCTGAACAAAGGCGCGTTTGCAGAGCGGGTTCAAGGGGGTGAAACGTGCGTCGATACACCGCTACGCGAGTCACCTGCGCGCCCCGCTCAGCAAGCGTTTCAGCGAGCAGCGGGCGGCCACCTTCTCCCGCCACCAGTAGAATACGCTGGTGCCCTAACTGTTGAAGCGAGGCAAGCGCAAGCAGTGCTTCGCTGGTATCTTCACCTGCACTGGGCGCAGGCACATGCACACGTACGCCCAACTGATCATAAAGCGTTGCCGCGGTGGCGCTGCCAACGCTGTAGTAGTCAATGCCAATGGGCAGCTGTGGCCAGAAGCGATCCAGCGCTTCACTTAAGCAAGTGGCCGCAAAGGGGCTGATGACTATTATCTTATGGTACTGATCAATATCCAGCCAGATACGCCGCATTTCAGGGGTTTCTGGTAAGGCTTCGAGTTGCATCACGTTGAGTGATTCAACGCTCTCGCCTCGCTCGCGCAGAGCAGCAGCCAGTGCTTCACCTCGCTCGCCAGGGCGGCAGATCAGTACCGGTTGGCTCATATGGCGCGGCCGTAAACCTCAGCCAGAATATCGCCAGCGCCTTGGTCGAGCAGCTCTTCGGCAATACGAATGCCCAGCGCTTCGGGCTCATGCATCGAGCCACGGCCTTCGGCGCGAAGCACTTCGGTGCCCTCTGGGTTGCCCACTAAGCCGCGTAGCCAAAGGGTTTCATTTTCAATATCCAGCACCGCGTGGCCCGCAATAGGCACTTGGCAGCCGCCCTCTAAGCGCGTGTTCATGGCCCGTTCGGCGCGCACACGCGTCGCGGTGTCCGCGTCATCCAGCGGGGCTAGCAAGGCAATCAGCTCGGGGTCATGCAGGCGGCACTCAATGCCTAGGGCTCCTTGGCCGCAGGCGGGCAGGCACACCTCCGGCGGCAGTGCTTGGGCAATCCGCTCATCCAAGCCCAACCGCTTAAGGCCCGAGGTCGCCAGGATGATGGCGTCAAATTCTCCCGCGTCTAATTTACCTAGCCGCGTTTGTACGTTGCCGCGCAAGTTGAGAATTTGCAGGTCGGGGCGGGCTTCACGCATCTGCAGGCCACGGCGTAAGCTGGCGGTGCCAATTCGTGCCCCTTCGGGAAGCTCATCAATGCTAGAGTAGTGGTTGGATACAAACGCATCGGTAGGGTCGGCCCCCTCTAGGATGACCGATAGGCCCAGCCCTTCGGGGAAGAGCATGGGTACATCTTTCATCGAGTGGACGGCAATATCGGCACGGCCATCGAGCATGGCGTCTTCCAGCTCTTTAACGAACAGCCCTTTACCGCCAATTTTTGAAAGCGGTGTATCGAGAATTTTGTCGCCCTTGGTAGACAGAGCTACAAGCTCGACCTCAAGGCCGCTGTGAGCCGCCATTAAGCGGTCACGAACGTACTCAGCCTGCCACATGGCCAGTTGGCTTTTACGCGTGGCAATGCGCAGTTTGGTGATTGATAGCACGTTATTCTCCCTATACCGCAGACACGGCGAGTCAAGCTATGATAAGTGTCATCATAAAGCACCGAGCGCCACAGTAAAAATAACGGAACTGATTATGCTCCCGTAACGTGCTTTATCCGTCCCCCTAGGAAATTGTATGTCCTCAGTGTTACCCCGCGGCCAGCTTGACCAGTTTTTCCTGCTTTCACGGGATCTGTTCTGCTGTATCGACTTTAAAGGCACGCTGCTGCAAGTCAATCCAGCCTTCGAGACGCTGCTGGGATATACCTCTGAACAGTTGATCGGGCGTTCCTGTGGTGTCGTCATTAACCCCCTTGACCACCCGGTGATCGAACGGGCGTTACAGCGAGTGCATCAAGGCGAAAAGGTCATTCCTTTTGAGGTGCGCGCTGTTTCCGCAATCGGCAAGCAGCACTGGTTAGAAATTTCGCCGTCGTTGGGGGAGGACGTGATTTACGTAATCGCCCGGGTGATTACGCGGCGTAAAGCCAGCGAACAACAGCTAAAATTATTGGAGCGTAGCGTTGAATCAAGCACCAATGGTGTTCTTATTGTCGATGCTCAGAGCAGCGATCTGCCTCTGGTTTACGTCAACGCTGCCTTTGAGCGCATTACCGGCTATTCGCGCAACCAGGCACTGGGGCGTAACTGCCGTTTCCTACAGGGGGAAGAGACCGACCCCGCCACCGTCAAGCAGCTACAGGTAGGGATTGCCGAGCAGCGTGAAGTACACGTGGTCATCCGTAACTATCGGCATGACGGCACGGTTTTTTGGAACGACTTGCACATTTCACCTGTACGCGATGAGAACGGCCAAGTGACCCACTTTGTCGGCGTACAGAATGATATCTCTGAACAGCGCGAATATCAGGCTCAACTCGACCATAACGCCCATCACGACGCCTTGACCGGGCTGCCCAACCGCTTGTTACTTGGTCAGCGCTTGGAAGAGGGGGGCGTGATGGCGCGCCGCTACCATCGCTATATAGCCGTGCTGTTTATTGACCTGGACGATTTTAAGCCGATCAACGATACCTTGGGCCATGAAGTGGGCGACTTTATTCTGGTTGAAGTGGCCAGGCGGTTGGAGAATGAACTGCGCCCCTGGGACACCGTCGCGCGTTTTGGCAGCGATGAGTTTGTGGTGTTGTTGCCGGATCTAGCCCATCAGGACGATGTTATACAGGTGGTCGAGCGGGTTCTCCAGGGGCTTTCGCCGCCCTACTGGTACCGCGACAGCGAGCTGCGCATCACCGCCAGTATCGGGATTGCCATCAATGACGGCAGCATGGACAACCCCCGCCAGCTTATTCAGCAGGCGGATTTGGCAATGTATAAAGCCAAACGGCGCGGGCGCAATACCTACCACTGGTATACCGAAGACTTGAACCGCAAGGTGAGCGAACGGGTTAGCTTACGCAGCGCGCTACAGCAAGCCATTGAGCAGCAGCAGTTCGAGCTTCATTACCAGCCGCAGATTCACGCGCCAAGCGGTCGCGTGGTGGGGGTTGAAGCGCTGATCCGCTGGCAGCACCCTGAGCGCGGCAATATCCCACCATCTGATTTTATTAGCCTTGCCGAGGATACTAGTCAGATCATTCCCATTAGCGAGTGGGTGTTGGCTACTGCCTGTCGCGATGCCCAGCAGCTCAATGGCCTGGGGTTAGGCGAGATCACCATGGCGGTCAATATTTCGCCTATGCAGTTTCAACGCCCTGGCTTCCTCACCTCCATTGAGCAGGTGCTGGCGAGCAGCGGTCTAACGCCAGCGTTGTTAGAGCTGGAGCTTACCGAGGGGGTGCTGATGGATAGCGCCGAACAAGCAATCCAGGCGTTAAAGAATTTGCGAGCGCTGGGAGTCCTGATTGCACTAGACGATTTTGGCACCGGCTTCTCTAGCCTAAGCTATTTAAAGCGGCTGCCGATTAATCGCATCAAGATTGACCGATCCTTTGTGCGCGATGTGATTTCAGACCGCCACGATGCCGCTATTATCGACGGCGTGGTCGCCATGGCGGGGAAAATGGGGCTCGAAGTGTTGATAGAAGGCGTAGAAACGGCAGAGCAGTTTGGCTACCTGCAGCAGCGTCACTGTGACTACTATCAGGGCTACTACTTTGCCCGCCCCATGTCCCTAAGTGCCCTGCACGCGTTTCTCCACAAACCACCTGCCGTCGTAACGTCACGCTTTTAGCCGCCACAGAAATAAAAACGGCGTGCCGCTGACCGGGGCGACTCTGGTACACTTTCTGCTAACGACTCCATTGTTTTGTCAGCAGGATATATCTTCGATGAGCCAAGCCACGAATCAGTCTTGGGGCGGTCGCTTTAGCGAGCCCACCGATGCCTTTGTTGCACGCTTCACCGCGTCAGTTAATTTCGACCAGCGCCTGGCCCCCCAGGACATCCAGGGCTCCATCGCCCACGCCACTATGCTGGCCCGGGTAGGCGTGCTCACCGATGACGAGCGTGATGCGATTATTAATGGCCTGAACGAGATTCAGGGCGAGATCGAGCGCGGCGAGTTTAACTGGTCGGTGCCGCTGGAAGATGTGCATATGAACATCGAAGCGCGGCTGACTGAAAAGATCGGTATTACCGGCAAAAAACTCCACACCGGGCGCTCGCGCAACGACCAGGTCGCCACCGATATTCGCCTGTTTATGCGCGATGAGATCGACGTTATCGAAGTGGAACTCAAGCGTCTGCGTGAAGGCATGATCGAACTGGCTGATCGTGAAGCCGAGACCATTATGCCCGGCTTTACCCACCTGCAAACCGCCCAGCCGGTCACCTTTGGCCACCATATTCTGGCTTGGCAAGAGATGCTGGCCCGGGATCACGAGCGCCTGCTGGACTGCCGCAAGCGCGTCAACGTAATGCCGCTGGGTGCTGCCGCCCTGGCTGGCACTACCTATCCCATCGACCGCCACGTGACAGCGGAACTATTAGGCTTTGACCGTCCAACAGAAAACTCTCTGGACGCGGTCTCGGATCGTGACTTCGCTATCGAATTCACCAGCTTTGCCAGCATCCTACTAATGCACCTGTCGCGCATGAGCGAAGAACTGGTGCTATGGACCAGCGCCCAGTTCAACTTTATCGACCTGCCCGACCGCTTCTGCACCGGCTCTTCGATCATGCCGCAGAAGAAAAACCCCGACGTGCCTGAGCTGGTACGCGGCAAAACCGGGCGCGTGTACGGCCACCTGATGTCGTTGCTAACGCTGATGAAATCGCAGCCGTTGGCCTACAACAAAGACAATCAGGAAGATAAAGAGCCGCTGTTCGATGCAGTGGATACCGTGCGCGACTGCTTAAAAGCGTTCGCCGATATGGTGCCCGCCATTGAACCCAAGAAAGCCAGCATGTACGAAGCGGCGCGGCGTGGTTTCTCTACCGCTACGGACTTGGCCGACTACCTGGTGCGCAAAGGCGTGGCCTTCCGCGACGCCCACGAAATCGTCGGGCAGTCGGTGGCGTATGGTCTTAAAAGCGAAAAAGACCTGTCTGAGATGAGCCTGGATGAGCTCAAACAGTTCTCCGATACCATCGAGCAGGATGTGTTCGAGGTGTTGACCCTGGAAGGCTCGGTAGCCGCCCGGAACCATATTGGTGGCACAGCACCCAACCAGGTGCGGGCAGCTGCCCAGCGAGCGCGTGAGGCGCTGAGTGCGCTCAAGGCGGGCGCATGAAAACGCTGGCAATCATGGCCCTTTCGGCGCTGCTGTTAACCGCGGTTGTTGGCTGTGGGCAAAAAGGGCCGCTTTATCTGCCGGAAGATGCACCCGCTGACGAGCAATCTGCCCAGGCGTCTGAATAGATAGCTGCAGGCCCAGGAGAAGGGGAGAGCACCATGGACTATTTTAATTACCGCGATGGCGTGCTGTACGCTGAAGACGTGCCTTTGTCACGCATTGCTGACGAGTACGGCACGCCCTGCTACGTCTACTCAAAAGCGACGTTTGAACGTCACTTTCGCGCCTATACCGAAGCACTGGGTGGCCACCCGCACCTAATTTGTTACGCGGTGAAGGCCAACTCCAACCTGGCGGTGCTGGGCCTGTTGGCCAAGCTGGGCGCGGGGTTCGATATTGTTTCCATTGGCGAGCTTGAGCGGGTGCTAAAAGCCGGTAGCGACCCGGCGAAAGTAGTGTTTTCGGGCGTTGCCAAGCAGCCCCATGAAATGGTTCGTGCGCTGGACGTGGGCATTAAGTGCTTTAACGTTGAGTCACGCCCGGAGCTTGAACGCTTGAATCGCGTTGCCGGTGAGCTGGGTAAAATTGCCCCGGTCTCGTTGCGGGTCAACCCAGACGTGGATGCGGGTACTCATCCGTATATCTCCACCGGTTTGAAGGATAATAAGTTCGGCATCCCGGTGGATGAAGCGCTGGCGGTTTACGAACTAGCCGCAAGCCTGCCCAATTTGCAGGTGAAGGGGCTCGACTGTCACATCGGTTCACAGCTAACTGAAACCGCGCCTTTCCTGGACGCCCTCGATCGCCTGCTGGTGCTTATGGAACGGTTGCGTGAGCGGGGCATCGAAATCGAGCACCTCGATTTAGGCGGCGGTTTAGGCGTGCCTTACCGCGATGAAAAGCCGCCCCAGCCGTTTGATTACGCTAGCCAACTGCTGGCGCGGCTTTCGCGTTGGGAAGGTGGCGAAGCGCTTACGTTGCTGTTTGAACCCGGTCGCTCCATCGCCGCCAATGCGGGTGTCATGCTCACTCGGGTAGAGTTTCTCAAGCCCGGAGAGACCAAGAACTTCGCCATTGTCGATGCGGCCATGAATGACCTGATTCGCCCGGCGCTGTACCAGGCCTGGCAGGCGATTGTGCCGGTGGATACTCGTCAAACACGCGAAAGCGCCCTTTACGACGTAGTGGGCCCAGTGTGTGAAACGGGTGACTTCCTGGGTAAGGAGCGCGAGCTGGCGATTGACGAAGGTGATCTGCTAGCAGTGCGTTCGGCGGGGGCCTACGGCTTTGTCATGGCGTCGAACTACAACAGTCGCCCTCGCGCCGCTGAGCTAATGGTTGATGGCGACAGCTGCCATGTGGTGCGCGCGCGGGAAACCGTTGCCAGTCTGTGGGCGGGTGAAGCGCTGCTGCCCGAAGGGGGGCGTTGATGCTGTTACACTTCACCAAAATGCATGGCCTGGGTAATGACTTTGTCATGGTGGACCTGGTCACTCAGCGCGCCCGGTTGGACGAAGCTCAGATTCGTGCACTGGCAGACCGACGTTTCGGCATTGGCTTTGATCAGTTGTTGCTCGTCGAACCGCCCCGGGATCCAGAGATGGATTTTCGCTACCGCATTTACAATGCTGACGGCAGTGAAGTGGAAAATTGTGGCAACGGCGCACGCTGCTTTGCCCGCTTCGTGCGCGATCAGCGATTGACCCACAAGCATGAAATCCACGTAGAAACCGCCGGGGGCCCGTTAGTGCTGACCGTGCAGCACGACGGCATGGTGCGAGTGGATATGGGTCGCCCGCGGTTTAGCCCTTTGGCGCTGCCGTTCGATGCCCCTGGGGATCAACCCCTGCATCAGTTACAAGTGGGTGATGAAACGCTGCAGATCGGCGTGGTCTCTATGGGCAACCCACATGCTGTGATGCAGGTTGAGAGCGTTGATAGCGCCCCGGTGGAACGCCTCGGGCCATTGGTCGAGGCGCATCCGCGTTTTCCCAAGCGTGTTAACGTGGGCTTTATGCAGGTACTCTCGCCCAGTGAAATTCGTTTGCGCGTGTATGAGCGCGGCAGTGGCGAAACGCTGGCCTGCGGTACTGGTGCCTGCGCTGCAGTGGCCAGCGGTATTCGCCAGGGGCTGCTGAAAAGCCCCGTAAAAGTCCATTTACCCGGTGGAGAGCTCAGCATTGAGTGGCCTGACCCTGAAGGGGCGCTAACGATGGTGGGGCCAGCTACACGCGTCTTCGATGGCCGCGTAGCACTTAATTAATTCGAGGAGAACGGCGATGTCACAAGCCCCTGAACCCCGCAAAACGCTCGAGCCTGATCAAGTGGCGTTCTGGCTGGCGCGCCATCCCGATTTTTTCGTCGGCCGGGAAGGGCTTCTGCAGCAACTGCAGGTTCCCCATCCGCATATCGACGGGTCGGTGTCACTGCTCGAGCGCCTGGTGTTAGATCTGCGCAAGCGCGCGGAAACCGCCGAGGGCCGCCTGGAGCACCTGCTGGAAACTGCTCGCCATAACGAGTCCCAGTACCGCCGGTTGCGGGAAACGTTGATAGCCCTGGTGGAAGCGCCGGATCGCGATGCGCTGGCGCAAGCATTGGCCACTCAGCTTAGCGAGCGCTTTGAAACCCCGGCCATGGCGCTGTGGTGTCCGGCCACGTTAAGCGATAGTGAACCGACGCCGCCTCAACCGCCACGGCACGTGCTTGATCAACATGCCAGCACGCGGCTGTCGGCGCTGCTGGATGGCCGCACCAGCCGTTGTGTGAAGCTTAGCGTCAGCGACTGGAAGTGCTTGCTGCCCCATGTCAAAGCGCCGCGCAAAGCCGGTTCCTGTGCGATTTCACGGCTCTCGGCGGGTGATCCTTTGGGTTATTTGCTACTGGCCAGCCCCAGCCCCGATGCTTATCGGGCCAGCATGGATACGCTGTTCACTGAGTACTTGGGCGATATCGTCGCGCGCCTGCTGGTGCGCCTGGGCGACTATGGCTGAAGCTCTCCCAACGGAAATAACGATAGCCAAGCGCGTTGAGGCTTTTTTAGCAGCGCTGGCGTCCCATGCTAGCCCTGCCACGGTGGCGGCTTATCAGCATGATTTGGCCGCACTGTGTAACTTCACCGAGCGACGCGATGTGACAAATCCTGCAGCGTTAGACACCGCCCTGCTGCGGGCTTTTCTGGGGTCGGAGCGTAGCCGGGGGCTGGCGCCTAGAAGCCTGGCCCGGCGGCGGGCGGCACTTTCCCGCTTCGCCGATTACCTGGTCAAGCAGGGTGTGCTGGTCGATAACCCGGTGGGACTACTGCGTACGCCCAAACAGCCCAGCCACCTGCCGCGCCCGGTGGATGTCGACGCCCTGGCGCGCTTTCTCGATACCCCCCACGATGGCTCGCCGCTGGGCGTGCGAGATCAGGCTATTCTTGAACTGTTTTACTCCAGTGGCCTGCGCTTGGCGGAGCTGGCGGCGCTTGATTTGGGCGATTTGCAGAATAGCCGGGTAAGGGTGATCGGCAAAGGCGGCAAGCCGCGTCAGGTGCCGGTAGGGCGCCGCGCCCAGCAGGCGCTGGCTGAGTGGCTGGGATGTCGCTCAGCGCTGGCACCTATTACTGAGCAGGCGCTATTTGTGGGCCAGCGCGGGCAGCGCTTGGGCCATCGTGCCATTCAAAAGCGTTTAGCTCAGCTGTCGATTGCCCGTGGCTTGCCCGAACACCTGCACCCGCACCGTTTGCGGCACTCCTTTGCCAGTCACCTGTTGGAGTCGAGCCAGGATCTGCGCGCCGTGCAAGAGCTGTTGGGGCACGCCAATCTATCGACCACGCAAATCTACACCCGGCTTGATTGGCAGCATCTGGCGACCAGCTACGACGCAGCGCACCCCCGTGCTAAACGAGGCCCCAACGACAGTAAGAATAGCCCCAGGAGCAAACCATGACGATGCTGCAGGCCATTACCTTCGATTTGGACGACACCCTATGGGACAACCACGGAGTCATGGCGCGTACCGAAGAGGGCCACTACCGCTGGCTACTGGAGGCACTTGAGGCATGGCGAGCGGCACGCCAGGAAACAGCGCTGGCGTTATCCCACGAAAGCGGCGGGCTGGATTATCTGCAGCGCCGTCAACAGTTGGCAAAAGAGGTGCCCGAACGGCGCGGCGACTTCACTTGGCTACGTTTGCGCTCACTGGAGGCCCAGTTAGAACACGCAGGTCTGCACCGCAGTGCTGCGTTGATGTGGGCAGCAGCAGCGATGAATGAGTTTCACCGCCTGCGCGTGCAGGTTACGCCCCATCCAGAAGCGGCCGGACTGCTGGCTGCCCTGGCAGAGCGCTATCAGTTGGCGGCGATCACCAACGGTAATATTCATCTTAAACGTCAGCCGCTGGCTGGCTACTTTCCGGTAGCCATTGCCGCGGGCGAGTTACTGGCGCCCAAGCCTGATCCGACGCCGTTCCTCACCGCGCTGTCGCGCTTAAACGTCGCCCCCGAGTGCGCTATGCACGTGGGCGATTCGTGGCAGGAGGACGTGTTACCCGCCCAGCAGTTGGGCATGCACGCGGTATGGATTTCTGAAACAGAGGATCAACCGCTCCCCACGCGCGTGCATCGTATTGCCCATATTAAAGAGCTGCCCAGCATTCTCGAGAAGTTAGAGGCGCATCATTCTGGCGGTGTATACAGCCACTGATTGAGTTTCTGGGACAGCGTATCGACGCCGTCGCGCTTGAGTGAAGAGAACAGCTGAACAGAGACGAGGTCTTCCCACTCTTTCAAGCGTGAGCGCACTTTTTGCAACGCAGCGCTGGCAGGGCCTTTTTTCAGTTTGTCGGCTTTGGTGAGCAAAATATGCACCGGCATTCCGCGCTGGTCAGCATAATCGAGCATCATTTGGTCGAACTCGGTGAGCGGGTGGCGCACGTCCATTAGCAGTACTAAGCCGCGTAGACTGAAACGGTTGCGCAGGTACTCGGCTAGGTGCTTTTGCCACTCTAGCTTGACCGCCTCCGGTACCTTGGCGTAACCGTAGCCGGGTAGGTCGACCAAACGCCGCGACTCGTCGTTCATAACGCTGAAAAAGTTGATCAGCTGGGTGCGCCCCGGTGTGCGCGAGGTGCGCGCTAACGCATTTTGTTGCGTTAATGCGTTGATAGCACTGGATTTGCCCGCGTTTGAACGCCCGGCAAAGGCTACTTCTGCGCCGGTATCGTCCGGGCACAGGGCCAGGGTGGGGGCGCTGATAAGAAAACTTGCCGTCGGGTAGTTCAGCCGAGGGACTGGGCTATCATGGGGGGTAGTCATTGGGTTGATCCTGAAAAACGAACATAAAAGCGGCCTACTCTGCGCACTATCACCTCTCTATCGCTTCGATAAAGTAGAACGCATGATAGCGACTCATGATAGAGAATTGAGAGCAGTACCGCGACGAATTACCCCTAAAGCAGTCCAGCACTTGCATTCCCGCCGCTGGGGTGATTCGTTATAATGCAAGCGGTTTATACCTGCGACCTGGGGCGCTAGTGTACCATCGCGATACGTTGTTGGTATTAGCGAAGGTTGGTATTGGCGGAGCTAACCCTGGTAACTTGTGAAACCTGGGAAGCGCCCAGGGTGCGTACCAGTCAAACATAAAACGGCATAGTGGAATAGCAATGAGAAAGTTACTGGCAAGCCTAGCAATTACCATGGGCGCCGTTGGCATCGCCCACGCTCAAACGGACTATCAAGCTGATGCTGACGCATCCGCTGGCCAGGAAATGGCCCAAACCTGTGCCGCCTGTCATGGGCAACAGGGCATTAGCCCATCGGGCGCTTTCCCTAATCTAGCGGGTCAGCAGATGTCCTATCTGGCGAAACAGATTATGGATATCCGCGACGGCAACCGCATGGTTCCCCAAATGGCCGGTCAAGTGGATGACTTCTCCGACCAGGACGCCTGGGATGTGGCAGCACACTTTGCGCGCCAGGATGCCAACTTGGGCCAGACCAGCGACGAAGACGCTGAGTTGCTGGCTCGCGGTGAAGAGCTTTACCGCGCTGGTGATATGTCCAAGGGCATTCCCGCCTGTTCAGCCTGCCATACGCCAACGGGTGTCGGTATCGGCAGCGCCGTTTACCCCGGTC
This sequence comes from Halomonas sp. IOP_14, assembly GCF_021021315.1. Classification (NCBI taxonomy): domain Bacteria; kingdom Pseudomonadati; phylum Pseudomonadota; class Gammaproteobacteria; order Oceanospirillales; family Halomonadaceae; genus Halomonas; species Halomonas sp. IOP_14. The sequence continues at coordinate 23,649 of NZ_JAINWD010000056.1, forward strand.
TATCTGGGCAGCACGCTCAGTACACGGTCTCAACGTTGCAGGCATTCGCCTCAGGTGATCGTAACAATAGCCCCAATAACATCATGGGCGACATCGCTTCAAAAATGAGCGACAACGATATGGAAGCAGTGGCTAACTATGTATTGGGTTTAAACTAAGTGTTGGGTTTGAACTAACGTTCTAACCCTGGGCGTTTAAAACCACACATAGACAGCCTACATACTTCCTTATGCCGTTTGCGGGTTCTCACTAGGCAACGTTCTTGGCAACGTTTGCTAACTGAGGGAACCCGCTAATGTATCCACGGTCTCACCCTTCGCTTACCCATGGAGAAACTTTTACAATGTCTAAAACGCGAGCGATGCTTAAAACGTTAATGGTCGCACTGGCCGGTTTGGGGCTTTCTGCGGCAGTGAGTGCCCAGGAAGTGGTTGAAGGCCAACATTATGAGCTGCTTGAAACGCCGGTAGAAACCCAGGTTGATGACGGGCAAATTGAAGTCACCGAAGTATTTTGGTTTGGCTGCCCGCACTGCTACCGCCTGCAAACGCCGATTAATGAGTGGTACGAGACCCTGGACGATGACGTTAGTGTCGTCAAAATGCCCGCCACCATGGGTGGGGATTGGAATACCCACGCTACAGCATTCTATGCAGCTGAGTCGCTGGGTATCGAAGAGGAGCTACACGCCGACTTCTTTAACGCCATTCATCAGGAAAATCAGTCGCTCACAGAGCCCGATGAGATTGCTGCTTTCTTTGCCAACTATGGCGTCAGCGAAGAAGAGGCCAAGCAAGCGCTGACTGACTTTAGTGTGCGTAGCGAAGTGAATGATGCCAATAACCGTATGCGCAAAATGAAGTTAATGGGTGTGCCTGCCCTGGTGATTGATGGCCGTTTTCTGGTGACGCCGAGCTCAGCCGGTAGCCTGGAAAACATGCCGAAAGTCGCTGAAGCGTTGGTTGAGCAGGTGCGTGAAGAGCGCGCAGAGTAACCGTGTTGCGTGAAGCGAGGGAGCGTGACACAACAGCCATCAATGGCTCACGCTCGACGCTGTTTGAAGATGGGCACTTGCGTTTGCTGACCTTTAATTTGCAGGTGGGCATCCAGACCTCGGCGTACCATCACTATCTTACGCGCAGTTGGCAGCACCTACTGCCCAACCCGCGTCGCCAGAAGCGGCTGGACGTGATGGGCGAAGTGCTGAGCAAGTTTGACGTGGTGGGGCTGCAAGAGGTCGATGGCGGTAGTTTTCGCTCAAGCCGCGTCAATCAGGTGGAGTATCTCGCTGCCCAAGCGGGGTTTCCCCATCATGTTCAGCAGCTCAATCGCAATCTGGGCCACATTGCCCAGCACAGCAACGGTTTGCTCTCGCGCTTGGTACCCAGCCAAATAGAAGAGCACCGTTTGCCGGGGGCAATGCCGGGGCGCGGTGCGATTCACGCCCGCTTTGGCGAAGGGCCTGATGCGCTGCATATCTTTGTTGCCCACCTGGCGCTAAGCCACCGCGGCCGGGTGCGTCAGCTCAACTACTTAAGCGATATCATTCAACCACTGCGCCACGTGGTGGTCATGGGGGATCTCAACTGCACCCCTGACCAACTGCACGCTCACGAGCGTTTTAGTGCGTCGCTACCGCTGCACCCGGTTAAACCCCTGTTCAGTTACCCCTCCTGGCAGCCGCGCCATGCGTTGGATCATATCTTGTTGTCGCAGTCGTTAGAGGCCGCCGAAGTGCGGGTGCTGGATCATCTCTTCTCTGACCACCTGCCGATTGCTGTGGATTTACCCTTGCCCGAGGCCTGTTTAGCGGCAATTCGTTCAAGCGTTTAATAATAAGCACGCTGTGCACTCCGTGAGCGCTGCATTGTCCGCGTATATGCGCTATTGTCTGGGACGCTGATCCCCTTAGCCGTTTTACGCGAGACACTCCCATGTCGGACACAACACAACTACCTGCTTTTATTGGTGCGCTGGACCGCGCTTCCGAATGGTTCGGGCGTACCCTTGCGTGGCTGATCATCCTTATGATGTTGATTCAGTTCGCGATTGTACTGCTTCGCTATGCCTTCAGTGTGAATAGCATCTTCATGCAAGAACTAGTGATGTATATGCACGCCAGCGTGTTTATGCTCGCTGCCGCCTATACGTTTCGCCACGACGGCCACGTGCGGGTGGATATCTTCTATCGAGGCATGACCCCGCGTCGCCAGGCGTTAATCAATGTGGTGGGCATTATCACGCTATTGATTCCAGTGATGGTCTTTATCATCGCTTCCAGTCTGGGCTACGTGGCCAACTCCTGGCGTATTCTGGAGACCTCCTCCGATTACGGCGGTATTCCGGCAGTCTACGCTCTGAAAACCTTGATACCGTTGTTTGCCGTGCTGATGATCGTGCAAGGCGTGATTGAAATTGTGCGCAATGGCTACGTGATGACCGGGCGGATAACGCCGGGAGCTGCCGGTGGCAATCACCTTGAGGAGCGTGTTTGATGCTGGAATTTATGCCAGTTATTTTATTTGCCGTTATCTGTATTGTGTTGATGTTCGGCTTTCCCGTGGCGCTTTCGCTGGCGGGCACGGCGCTGCTGTTTGCCGGGATGGGGCTCGGGTTGGAAGCCATCGGTATCGACGCTAACTTTGATAGTGGCTATCTTGCCGCCTTGCCCAACCGGCTCTACGGCATAATGACCAACCAAACGCTGTTGGCGGTGCCGCTATTTGTCTTGATGGGCGTGTTGCTGGAAAAATCCAAAGTGGCTGAGACGCTGCTGGATGCCATGGCCCTGCTGTTTGGTGCCATGCGCGGTGGCCTGGGTATTTCGGTGACCCTGGTGGGTATGCTGATGGCTGCCTCTACCGGTATTGTGGGGGCCACGGTGGTCACCATGGGGCTGATGTCGCTTCCCACCATGCTAAAGCGTGGCTACAGCACCTCGTTGGCAACCGGCACCATCTGCGCCACCGGCACGCTGGGGCAGATTATTCCGCCTTCCATTGCCTTGGTACTGCTTGGTGATGTGCTGTCATCGGCGTATCAGCAGGCGCAGTTGGATATGGGTATCTTCAGCCCTAAAACGGTCTCCGTGGGCGACCTGTTTATGGGCGCGCTGGTGCCTGGGCTACTTCTGGTCGTGATGTATATGGTCTATGTGGCCCTGGTGGCCTGGTTGCGTCCGCATATGGCGCCTGCTGCCGACCGTGAAGAGTTGATGGCCGAGCTTGGTCATACCTCAGGGATTGGCATGCTACTGCTCAAAGGGTTGGTGCCACCGGTGGTGCTGATTGTGGCGGTACTGGGCTCGATTCTTAGTGGTTTTGCCACGCCGACCGAGGCCTCAGCGGTAGGCGCCTTCGGCGCTTTAGTGCTGGCGCTGGCTTATCGTCAGCTCGATTGGGCGACGTTGAAGGACGTGCTGCGTTCGACCACTCACGTGACTACCATGGTATTTTTGATCCTGATCGGTGCAGCGCTGTTTTCGCTGGTGTTTCGTGCTTACGGCGGCGAACACATGGTGACCGAACTGTTCGAGGGTATGCCTGGTGGGGTGGTCGGCGCGACGATCATCGTTATGCTGGTGATCTTTTTGCTCGGCTTTATTCTCGACTTTATCGAAATCACCTTTGTGGTGGTGCCCATTGTCGGGCCGATCTTGCTTGCCATGGGCCTTGACCCGATTTGGCTGGGCATCATGATCGCGATTAACCTACAAACGTCGTTCTTAACGCCGCCGTTCGGCTTTGCGCTGTTCTATCTGCGTGGCGTAGCGCCGCCATCTGTATCTACCTCGGCTATTTACCGTGGCGTTATCCCGTTTATCCTAATGCAACTGGGTATGTTGCTGATGCTAACGTTCTTCCCGCAGTTGGCAACGTGGCTGCCAGCGCAGTTTGGCTAATAAAGGGTTAGTTGAAAAACATCGCTGCTATCAACGTTAAGAAGTGGCAACCTAATTAATTAAGCAGTAAATAGCCATTAATGGCCTGAAGTAAACCGCCTAGTGTTCTACGCTAGGCGGAGTATTCCCTACTCATAATAGTAATAATAGAAAGTAAGAGGGTTATTGTATGAAAGCCAAGACACTCCCTACCGCCATCGCCATGACGACTGCACTTTCCGCCAGTTTGTTGGCAGTTTCTAGCGTTGATAATCACGCCCAGGCGCAAGAGGAAGAATTCCGTTGGAAAATGGTCACCTCCTGGCCGAAAAATTTCCCAGGTGTTGGTCAGGGGCCCGAGCGGTTATCCCAGCTGGTCGATGAAATGTCGGATGGCCGCCTGACCATTGAAGTCTTCGGTGCTGGCCAGTTGGTGCCGGGGTTTGAGGTGTTTGACGCTGTTTCTGACGGTACCGCTGAGCTAGGCCACTCCGCCTCCTACTACTGGAAGGGCAAAGCGCCTGCCGCACAGTTCTTCGCCGCCGTGCCGTTTGGGATGAATGCTCAAGAGATGAACGCCTGGCTAAGCTATGGCGGCGGTATGGAGCTGTGGAACGAGCTCTACGATGACTTCGGCGTTGACGTCATGGTGGCGGGTGCCTCAGGCGTGCAGATGGGTGGCTGGTACAACAAAGAGATCAATTCGGTTGCCGACCTCGACGGACTGAAAATGCGTATGCCGGGCCTGGGTGGCGAAGTGATGAGCCGCATGGGGGTCGCGATTGTGAATATGCCGGGCGGCGAGATCTTTACTTCGCTGCAATCCGGTGCGATTGACGCAACAGAGTGGATTGGCCCTTACAACGACCTGGCATTCGGACTACATCAAGCCGCCGACTATTATTACTACCCAGGCTGGCACGAGCCGACGGTCATGTTTGAGGCGATTGTCAACGAAGAGGCTTTCGCGGAGCTGCCAGCGGATTTGCAGGCGATCCTGCGTACCGCTATTAGCGACATTAACCAGAGCGTACTGGATGAGTACACCGCACGTAACAACGATGCGCTGGAAACCCTGGTGAACGAGCACGATGTTGAGCTACGCCGCATTCCCGATGACGTACTGGCCCAGGCGCGTGAGCACTCTCAAGATGTGGTCGCCGAGCTGGCTGAATCGAGCGAATTAGCTACGCGTATCTATGACTCCTATCAAGCGTTCCAGGAGAAGGTCGAGGATTACCACGCCATCTCCGAGCAGGCGTATTACAACGCCCGCAACCCGGAAGGTGACACCGCGCAATAGTTTGCCGTGCTTGATGCACACTAACGAGCCGCCTTCGGGCGGCTTTTGTGTGGTGCGCCAGGCATGGCGCGCAGCGCCTTGAC